>UQWH01000041.1 GCA_900544705.1 uncultured Eubacteriales bacterium
TTAATTATAGCAGAGGAATCGACTGATTACAAGCCGATTCCTCTGCTTTTTTGCTGCACTCCCGACGCTGCAAAGCGGAAACATAAGAAAAGAGGAAGGACATTCCTTCCTCATCTCTTCATGTTCACAAATTACTTTGCTTCAGCAGCAGGAAGAACCTCGCGGCCATTGTAGGTACCGCAGTTCTTGCAAGCTCTGTGGGGCAGACGCGCTTCGCCGCACTTCGGGCAGGCAACGACGCCGGGCACGGAGAGCTTCCAGTGAGAGCTACGTCTCTTATCCCGTCTTGCCTTGGAAACTTTACATTTTGGAACAGCCATGAATGACACCTCCTTGGTCAGATGCTTTCAGCATAAAACTTTTATTTCTTATCCTTCAACAGCTGCCCAAGGACAGCCAAACGGGGATCAACCTCAGGGCGGCACCCGCAGGGGCCGTCGTTCAGATTCTTGCCGCAGCGGCAGCACAGGCCCTTACAGTCCGGGCGGCACAGCAGCTTGGAATCCATATTCAGCACGAATGCAGTCGTCAGGATCTCGTCCAGATCGGCCTTATCCTCTTTCAACAGGAACGTCCATTCGTCCGCCGTATCCTCATCTTCGATCTCGCGCACCAGCACGGCCTGCACCGGATAGGAAACCTCGCGGAGAAACTCCGCGGCACAGCGGTCGCAGACGGCGTGAAGCCTTGTGGAAACCGTACCGCGCAGCACCAGTACTCCGGCGGTATTGCGGACGCTTCCCTCCGCCAGAACCGGCTCCTGCACGGGATAATTCCCGCCGAACTCCAGATCGTGCAGATCCAGCTCCGTCCGGAAGGGCAGCTCGCTGTCCGGTGTTTGAATAATTTTCGACAGATCCAGCAGCATAGCATTCCCCTGTTCCATAGTCGTGCAGGAGATATTATAACGTCATTCCTCGGTTTTGTCAAATGGTTTTTCACATTTTTCGAATAAAAAATACTTGACAATCCGATTCTTCTGCCGCATAGTATGAGAAAAAGGATTTGGGAGGGAATTTCTTGAAGGAACTGACGATCGGGCGCAACGACGCCGGTCAGCGGCTGGACCGTTTTCTGGCGAAAGCCGTTCCCCTGCTGCCTGCGTCGCTGGCTCAGAAATACATCCGCCTCAAGCGCATCAAGCTGGGCGGCAAGCGCGTCGACCGCGACACGCGGCTCAAGGAAGGCGACGTTTTACAGCTATATATCAATGATGAATTCTTCGATACTCCGAGTCAGGACAACGCCTATCTGACCGTTGCCGCGCCGAAGCTCAACATTGTCTACGAGGACGAAAACATCCTGCTTGTGGACAAGCGGCCCGGTCTGGCCGTGCATCCGCATGACGGCGCGGAATACGGCAAAACGCTCATCGACCACATTCAGGCCTACCTTTATGCCAAGCGTGAGTGGCGGCCGCGCGAAGAAAACGCCTTCACACCCGCGCTGTGCAACCGCATCGACCGCAACACCGGCGGCATCGTCATCGCCGCAAAAAATGCGGAAGCGCTGCGCATCCTCAACCAGAAGATCAAGGACCGGGAGATCGACAAGCGCTATCTTGCCATCGTCGAGGGCACGCCCAAGCCGAAGGAGGGCGTCCTGAGGGGGTACCTGTTCAAGGACGCCGTGAAAAACCGCGTCTACGTGACGGACACGCCGCAGCCCGGCTCCAAATCCTGTGAAACGCATTACCGCGTTCTGCAAAGCAGAAACGGTCTGTCCCTCGTGGAGTGCGAGCTGATCACCGGGCGGACGCACCAGATCCGCGCACAGTTCGCCCACGCTGGGCATCCCCTGCTGGGCGACGGCAAGTATGGCAAGCTGGACAAGCGCTATTCCCGCACCTATCAGGCGCTGTATTCCTATCAGCTCACCTTCCGCTTTACCACGGATGCCGGCTGCCTCGCCTATCTGGACGGCAGGCTGTTCCGAGTGGAAAAGGTCGATTTTGTGGAAGAATACTTTAGGTAGTTTGTGTTAATCATTCACTTAAACGCATTATATATTCACGGTTAATTTACAATTAGTTCATAGTTTTTTATTATATTTAACGTGCTTTATGATATAGTTGTATTGCCAGAATAATATATAAGATATGAAATTCAATCATTTAAGGAGGTTATATAACAAGATGAGTAAAGAATCCTATCATATGTTAATTAAATCCATCTATTTGTTGCTCATTTCCGTCGGTATATTATTGATTAATTATATCTCAGCATCTGGTAATAGTGCAACAACCACCTATATTATATTTCATTATTTGGGGGTGATTCTTTTTTTAGTTGGAGTAGGTGTAGGTATTGCTGGTTTTTTTGCATACGACAAGGAGGGTAAAGGATAATTATGAAGCAAATTGTCAAAAGAGTAATCTCAATTATTAGTGTCTTTGCAGCCTTCGTACCACTTTTTTCCTTTCCAGCACTCGCAGCAACTTCAAATACTCAAGATACCGTCATCTCCGAATATGACTACATAATGCTTCTCCGCGCGCTACCTTCCGAAGAGTTAGATTTTCTCTCTTCGGATTCTGATAAAATACTGTTAATGCGTTCCAATGCCCCTGAACTCGAATTATTAAGCCGTAAAAAGAAGACTGACGTAGAGTTAAGCCAAGTATACGGCTATAGTGAAAATGAAATTGCCTTGCTAAGAGCATACCATGGTGAAAGTCTTGAAAGCAATCCATCCTTAGCCGCATTAACAGGCACGCTAACAATTTCCCAAGTGCTTGCAACTTATGTTACTTCAGCTCGTGTAGATATGAAGGTTGTATGGGAATGGGATCATTGCCCTCTGATTGTTGCAAAAGATGTTCTGGCCATCTGCTGGAATCCAACATTTGGAAATTCTAACGGAAATATGCGATTGAATATTACAAAGTCCTCACATACGGTAACATATAAGGTCGGCAGTTCAGGGAGCTATACAGAAACCAGCAAATTTACTCAAGTATCGTTAAACTCTGCCGCAAAAGTTGAATTTCAAATGCAAGGACCGCGTGATGCTTGGGCATCCAAAGGATTAGCTGTCCTCTACTTTGAAGCCGTTTCCGGCTCAGCAGCTCTCACAGAAATGGACATGATTTTTGCTTATGGACATACTGTCCTAAGTGTTTCACCTTCAGTATCTTTCCCTCCAAGTTTTGGAATCTCTTTTGGCGCAAACACCAGTGATGCTGGACGACGTTCTGGTTATGTTAGTGTTGAACGGCGTGTATGGGTCAATAACTAAAAAGTCAAAAAACGATTTTCTATTTTTCCTATGGTACACGCAGGAGGCGTTTTTGCCTCCTGCGTGTTTTTATTAAGCATTTCCGGTTGCACTCGGCATATCCCACGCGCGGTGGTCAGTGTGCAGAAGATGATGCGCCTTTTCCGAAAGCGGCTGGCCAAGGAAGTCCTGGTAACAGGCCAGCACCGCCGGATTCTCGTGTGAGAAGCGCAGCGCGTTCGCCCGGTCGAGTTCATAGAGCACGCCCGCGCGCTCCGCGGCAAGCTCCTGCCCATCATGGATGGGCTGTCCGCCGCCGCCCGCACAGCCACCGGGGCAGGCCATGATCTCCACAAAATCGTAGGAAGCGCGGCCGCTTCGGATCGCTTCCATCAGCCGCCGGGCGTTGCCCAGCCCGCTGGCGATGGCGACGCGCAGCGGCGTTCCGGCCAGATCAAAGGTTGCTTCCCTCCAGCCGTCCATCCCGCGCACCGCGCGGAAGGCGTCCGGGTCGGGATTGTTGCCGGTCACAAGGTAGTAAGCCGAGCGCAGCGCGGCTTCCATCACGCCGCCGGTCGCGCCGAAGATCACGCCTGCACCCGTCGCCGTACCGAGCGGCTGGTCAAAGGCCTCCTCCGCAAGCGTTTGCGGACGGATGTGCTCCGCGCGGATCATGCGCGTGATCTCCCGCGTGGTGAGGACGGCGTCTACGTCCTGACCGGCCCCTGCATCGTTCATGCTCGGCAAAGCGCACTCATGCTTCTTGGCTAAGCAAGGCATGACGGAAACACAGTAGATACGCTCCGGCTCCACTCCGAGCAGCTCCGCGTAATAGGACTTCGCAACGGCACCGAACATCTGCTGCGGCGACTTTGCCGTGGAAAGATGGTCCGTAAACTCCGGGAACTGCGACTTAACAAAGCGCACCCAGCCGGGGCAGCAGGAAGTGAACATCGGAAGTGTCCCGTGCTCGCGCAGGCGCTGCAAAAACTCGCTGCCTTCCTCCATAATGGTCAGATCGGCGGAAAAATCGGTGTCGAAGATGTAGTCAAAGCCCATCGTGCGCAGCGCCGCGACCAGACGGCCCGCCGTCGCATCCTCGCGCACCATTCCGAAGGCCTCGCCCCATGCGGCGCGCACCGCAGGTGCGATCTGCACAACGGTGATTCTCTCCGGGTCGGCCAGCGCGGAAAACACCTCATCCGTGTCGTCGCGTTCCTGCAGCGCCCCGACGGGACAGTGCGTGATGCACTGCCCGCACAGCGCGCAGTCCGACTCGCTGATAAAGCGGTTGCGGGAAACGTCTATCGTCGTGTGCGAGCCGGTGTTGGCAACGTCCCAGATGTGCAGATCCTGCACATGGTCGCAGATCTGCACGCAGCGCATACACTTGACGCATTTCGCCGCATCGCGCACCAGTGGGGAGCGGCGGCTCCAGCGGTTTTTGGGAACCTGCTTTTCAAAATGTTCCTCCGTGATGCCGAGGTCGTTGCAGAGCGTTTGCAAGGTACAGTTGCCGCTTCGGGCGCAGGAGGCACAGTGGTCATTGTGCTGGGACAGGATCAGCTCTACGTTGATGCGGCGCGCCTCGCGCACCTTCGGGCTGTTGGTATACACCGCCATTCCCTCGCTGACCGTGGCGTTGCAGGCCGCCTGTAATCGCTCCACACCCTCGATCTCGACGACGCAGACCCGGCAGGCGCCGATCTCGTTGATGTCCTTGAGATAGCACAGGGTCGGGATCGTAATTCCGGCAGAGGCCGCAGCCGTGAGGATCGTCATATGCTCTTCGGCCTGCACGGGAATCCCGTTGATCGTCAGATTTACCATTCTCTCTGTCTTCCTCCCTTGAAGATGCCATAACCGAATTTGTCGCAGCGCAGGCAGCGTCCGGCCTCGGTTTTAGCTTCCTCTGCCGTCATACCGCATTCGATCAGCAGGAAGTCATTTTTCCGTTCGCCTGCCGGGCGCTCTCGCATATTGATGCGCCCGCGCTGGATCTTCTCGTCAAAATGCACCGGCGGGATCTCCACATCGCAGGAGATCACATGGTTGAAGCCGAGATATTCGTCGATGTTCGCCGCCGCGACCTTGCCCGCGGCAATGGCGCGGATGACCGTCGCCGGGCCGGTCACGCAGTCGCCGCCGGCAAATACGCCGGGAATGTTGCGGATGCCGCTCCAGTTCATCGCATCGATCACGCCGCGCTTGACGGGGATGCCGTCCTTCTCAAAGGGCTGAGCCTGAATGCCCTGTCCGATGGCGACGAGCACGTAGTCGCAGGGGATGCGCACCTCCGGCTCGGCCGAATCCGCCGGCACCGGGCGGCCCTTCTGGATGGGGCCGACGATCTGCGGCTTGGCCATCAGGGCCGCAACGCAGCCGTTTTCATCCTTTTCCACGCGCACCGGCTTTTGCAGCTCCAGAATCTCGCAGCCCTCGGCGATCGCGCCCTCGACCTCCGCAGCCTGCGCGGTCATGTCGATCTTGCGGCGGCGGTAGACCACCTTCACCGAGGCCGCGCCCAGCCGGACGGCGCTGCGCGCCACGTCCATGGAGACGTTGCCGCCGCCGATGACGCAGACGCGCTTGCCGGTAAAGTCCGGCAGACGGTTGTCGCCGATGTCGCGGAGCATCTGCACGGCGGAGATCACGCCCGTGGCGTCCTCGCCCTCGATGCCGACCTTGCGGTCGGTGTGCGCGCCGATGGCAATGTACACGGCGTCATAGTCGCGGTGCAGATCCATCACCGAGGGATTTTCTCCCACGCTGACCTCCGTTTTCGTATGGATTCCTAGGGAAAGGATCGTGTCGATCTCCGCCTGCAAGACCTCCCGCGGCAGGCGGTAGCGCGGGATCCCGTAGCGCAGCATCCCGCCGAACTGCTTGCGCTGTTCGAAAATCGTCACCTCATGCCCCATCAGGCGCAGATAGTAGGCCGCGCTCAGGCCGCCGGGTCCGCCGCCGATGATGGCCACGTGCTTTCCGGTCGGCTCCGCACACTTCGGCAGCGGCACTTCTCCGGCACGGGACACGGCAAAGCGCTTCAGCCCGCGGATGTTGACCGGGTCGTCCATCATGCTGCGGCGGCACTGAATCTCGCAGGGATGCTCGCAGATCAGGCCGCAGACGGCGGGCATGGGATTATCCTTCCGGATGAGCCGGACAGCGTCGGCATAGCGTCCCTCCAGCACGCAGGCGATATAGCCGGGGATGTCCACACGCGCCGGGCACATGGAAACACAGGGCACCGGCTGATCGAGCGAGCAGATGCAGCGCCCGCGGCGGATGTGCTCCTCAAAGTCGTTACGGAAGCCCTCGAGTCCCCGCAGGACCATCCGCGCGGCCTCGTAACCAATGGGGCAGTCTGCGGTCAGGAACACCGTGCGGGCCGTCTTTTCGATGACCGCCAGCGTTTCCTCCGTCGCATCTCCGTTCAGGACGTCCTCCAGCAGCTTTTCCAGCTGTGCCAGTCCGACGCGGCAGGGTACGCACTTGCCGCAGGACTGCGCGCGGCACATTTTCAAAAAGGAAGCAGCCAGATCGACCGGGCACAGGCCCGGTTGGGAGGCGACAATACGCCGCTCCATGTCCTTGTATAAACTCTCAACCGTGGAACGCGCGCGATCCTTGGTAAAAATGGTAAGCCGGCTCATACGCATCACTCCTTGTTTCTCCGGGCGGCAATGCGCCCTTCTGCTTTGATTATACCGCAAATCTCATTCGGATGGAATACAGAATAACAAAAAAGCAGGGATAAATATCCCTGCTTCAGCTTGTCAAAAAAGTCCAAAAGGACTTTTTTGACAAGCTGCCCACAAAATTGCAAAATCAATATTTGTAGTATTATTTTGCAATTTTGATCGCTGCGGCGGGTTATTGAACGCGAAAGGGAACCCTGACGGTTCCCTTTCACACTATTCTTCCCTCCGAAACTTTCGGCTGGATAGGTTTTTTGACAGTCTGAAGCAGGGAAAATATCCCTGCTTCTTTGTAGAAAATACACGATGCAATTCAGATTCCCGCGCGGATGAGGCGCAGCACATCCTCCAGTGTGCGGCGGTAGCACTCGGCACTGCGGCCGGCGTACTCCGCAAGGCTCAGCGCCTCGCGGTCGATGCCGAACATGGCGGTCACGCCAAGGTCGTAAGCCTGCTCCGCCTCCGGCGCAATACCGCCGGCGATGACGACAAGCGGCACGCGCTTTTTCTTTGTGTGCGCGGCAACGCCGGAGATCACCTTGCCGTGGACGCTCTGTCCATCGATCCGGCCCTCACCGGTGATGACCAGCCCGGCGCCGTCCAGCAGGCGGTCAAACTCCACCATTTTCAGCACGGCATCAATTCCGGAGCAGAGCGAGCCGCCCAGAAAGGCGATACAGCCCGCGCCGAAGCCGCCCGCCGCACCCGCGCCCGGCGTCCGGTCAAGATAAAAGCCCAGTTTCCGTCCGAGCACCCGATCCAGATGACACAGGCCGCGTTCCAGCCGTGCGACTATTCCCGCATCCGCGCCCTTCTGCGGAGCAAACACCGCCGCCGCGCCGCGTGGCCCGGTCAGGGGGTTGTCCACGTCGCACATTGCCGTCACGCGCACACCCTGCAGGAGCTTCTGCGCCGGGGCAATGTCTATGTCCGCAATGCGCTCCAGCGTTCCGCCCGTGGGCACAAATTCCGCGCCATTTTCATTCAGAAAACGTACGCCCAATGCGGCCGCGCAGCCGCAGCCACCGTCATTGGTGGCACTGCCGCCAAGCCCCAGCAGGATTTCCTTCGCTCCGCCGCGCACGGCGTGGGCGATCAGCTCACCGACGCCGTAGGTGGACGTTCGCTCGGGGTCTTTGCGTTCCCCCACCAACGGGAGGCCTGCCGCGGCAGACATTTCTATGACCGCCTTCTCCCCGCTGCGCGCGTAGGCTGCGGCGACCGGCTCGCCATAGGGACCGGAGACCGTGACCGTCACCGTCGGCGCGTTCAGCGCTGCGCCAAAGCAGGCGACCGTTCCCTCGCCGCCGTCGGCGACGGGAACCGTCACAATTTCACACTCCGGGAAGAATTTTGGGATGCTGCTGCGGGCGATTTCACAGATCTCCATACTGGACAGTGTGCCCTTAAAGGAGTCGGAGATGATGATACACTTTCTCATGCGTTGACTACGTTGACCGGCTTGCCTGCAAGGAAAGCCTTGACATTCTCTACCGTGCAGTCCATGATGCGCTGGCGGCTTTCCTTCGGTGCCCAGGAAATGTGCGGTGTGATGATGCAGTTTTTCGCGGTGAGCAGGGGGTTGTCCCCGCGGATGGGTTCCGTGGACACGACATCCAGACCCGCCGCCAGCACCTTACCGCTGTTGAGCGCGTCGGCCAGATCCTGCTCGACGACGAGCGGGCCACGGCTGTTATTGATGAGGATCACGCCGTCTTTCATCTTGGCAATGGTATCGCGGTTGATGATGCCCTGCGTTTCCGGGAAAAGCGGGCAATGCAGCGCAATCACGTCCGACTGTGCCAGCAGCGTGTCGAGATCGACATATTCCGCAAGCGCGCGCCCGGCGTCACTCTGGAAGCTGTCATAGGCCAGCACGCGCATTCCCATCGCCTTTGCGATCTTGCCGGTGGTCTGGCCGATACGGCCGAAGCCGATGATGCCGATAGTCTTGCCGTCCAGCTCGATCAGCGGGTAATCCCAGTAGCAGAAATCGGCGCAGCGCTCCCAGTTGCCCTGGTGCACGGACTCGCTGTGATGGCCGATGTGATGGCAGATCTCCAGCAGCAGCGCAATGGCGAACTGTCCGACGGAGGCGGTGCCGTAGGTCGGCACGTTGGCAACGGGGATGCCCTTCTCGCGGGCGTAGGTATAGTCGATGACGTTGTAGCCCGTGGCGAGCAGACCGATGAAGCGGAGGTTCGGGCAGGCGTCGATCGTCGTGCGGGAGATCGGCGTCTTGTTGCTCAGGACGATCTCGGCATCGCCAATGCGCTCGATGATCTCCTTTTCGTCCGTGAGGCTGGTGCGGTCATAGACCGTGAGCTCGCCCAGCTTTTCCAGTTCGCCCCAGCTCAGATCGCCGGGATTTTCCGTATATCCGTCCAGAATGACAATTTTCATAAAGTCAGCGCTCCTTTTCTTTTGGTACTTCTATTTTGTCAAAAAAAGGATTGTAATTTTTACAAATTTAATATATTCTATTTGTATATAATACAAAGGCGGTGCATTATGCTTCTAAGCACACAGCAGGCTTCTCAAATCCTGCGGGAGATGAAATCTCTCGTTCATCACGACATCAACCTCATCGACACGCAGGGCGTGATCTTCGCCAGCACCAATCCGGCGCGCGAGGGGCAGTTCCACCCCGGTGCGCTGCGGATTCTGCGAGAGGGCCTCTCCGAGCTGAACGTCCGCGAAAACGACGGCAGCGGGATGCAGCCGGGCGTGAATCTGCCGATCTATCTGGACGGGCAGCTCGAGGGCGTGATCGGCATCACCGGCGACCCGGCCGAGGTCGGCGTGTTCGGCGGCGTCATGCGCCGGATGCTGGAGATTATGCTGGAGGATTTGCGCCGCAAGGATCTGGACAGCACGGTGGAGCAGGCGCGCGCACTGTTTCTGGAAAACTGGCTTTTTTCCGCCGAACCGGACTGGAAGGAGCTGGCTCAGCGCGGACGGCTGCTGGAGATCGACATCAACCAGCCCTATGTTCTGCTGCGTATCCAGCTTTTCGACGTTTCCGCGCCGGGCGGCGCTCCCCTGCTCCCCGACGAGCTGCACAGCGCGGCAATCGTACAGGCGATTCAGAATGAGCTGCCCGCCCGGCGGGGTCAGTGCTGCGCCGCACTGCGCAACCAGCTTCTGGTGCTTCTGCGCCAGCTGCCGCTTTCCGACACCGTACTGCTGGCGCAGCGTCTGTGCCGGGTCGCAGGGCGAGGCTATCCCGCCTCCGTGCAGGCCTACGGCGGCATCAGCAGCAGCGGCAGCGGCGCAGAGCTTCGGCGCTGCTATTTGCAGGCCAGCACCGCCTGCACGCTCGCCAGCCGCTCCTCCAAGGGAAACGTGCTGTATTACGACCGCGTTTCGCTGGAATTCCTGCTGCAAAGCGTCCCTCGCCTGCTGCGCGACGACCTGCGCGAGAGCGTCTTTACCCGCTGCCCCGCGCAGGATGTTCCCGCCTACGCCCGGCTCATCCGCCTGTTTTTCGGCAGCGGCGGGGACTTAAACCGCTGTGCCGCCGCCCTTGGCGTCCACCGCAACACCGTGCAGTACCGTCTGGAGCGCCTCGTCCGGCTGACCGGCTACGACCTCCGCCGCCCCGGCGACGCGGCGATTCTGTTTCTCGCCGTTCTCGATCAGGAGGAAGGCAGATAGCCTCTACGCCGTCCGCAGGCGCCTGACCATCTGGTCGATCTGCGCCGTATCCAGGAGCTTCGCCAGATGCTCCGGCGGATCCTGCATCCCACGGCGCACCCATTCGCTGAGGAAACCGAACAGGCAGCCAACCAGCCCTGACTTCCGGTAGGAAAGCCCCTCATCCGTATCCGCTGCCGGCCCGATCAGCGCGCGCAGATTCTGCCACAGCAGCGGTGCAAGTCCTTGCCGGTACAGGAGCAGGATGGTATCCTTGATCGTCATGCAGTGCTCCAGCAGGCCAAGCAGATAATCGCTTCTGTCCTGTGGGAAGGCCGCCCACCACTGCATTGCCAGTTCGTTCAGATAGGATAGCAGTACGTCGTCCTTGCTCTGAAAATTCCGGTAGAAGGACACGCGGCTGACCCCAGCCCTTTCGACGAGCTGCGTTATATTAATCTGCGCAAATGGCTGCGTCTGCATCAAAAGAAGCAGCGCCTGCGTGATGCTCTCGCGGACGATCTGGTTGGTCTGATTCTTTCGGCGCATTGGTTACATTTCCCCCGTTTTGTTTCAGTTGCCGCCCTGCGGCTTGATTTTTTTGCCTCTGCCGTTATAATTATGATACATTTGTATCAAAAAATCAACAAGGAGAGCAGTATGCACAGAAAAATCACGGCGGACTCTTCCGCAAATCTATATCGCAAAGATTTTCCGAATTTCACCCCGGTTCCTCTGAAAATCGTGACCTCCGAAAAGGAATACACCGATGATGAGAATCTGGATGTCGCCGCGATGCAGTCTGAGCTGGAGCGCTATAAGGGTATCTCCAGCAGCTCCTGCCCCGCCGTTGCCGATTGGCTGAACGCCTTTGGCAGCGCAGACGAGATATTCGCCGTCGCGCTCACCAGCCGTCTTTCCGGCTGTTTCAATGCCGCGCAGATTGCCACTGCGGATTATGTGCAGGAGCACCCCGGCCGCAGGGTCTTTGTGCTCGATTCTCTTTCCACCGGGCCGGAGCTGGAGCTGCTAGTCGAATATCTGCACACGCTGCTGCCGACGCAGCGGTCTTTTGACGAAGTTTGCAGCGCACTCTCCATCTATTCCCGCCACACGCATCTGGCCTTTTCCCTCGCTTCACTCTCCAATTTTGCAAAAAACGGGCGCGTCAGTCCGCTCCTCGCAAAGGCCGTCGGACTTCTGGGCATCCGCGTGGTCGGGCGTGCCAGCGCAGAGGGCGAGCTGGAGGCGCAGCACAAATGCCGCGGGGAAAAGGCCGCCATTCAAAAGCTGCTCGACGGAATGCTGGCCGGGGGCTTTGCAGGCGGAAAAGTCCGCATCCGCCATTCCTTCAACCCTCAAGCCGCAGAGCTTCTCGCAGAAAGAATTCTGGAACGCTTTCCAGACTGCGACATCAAAATTGGTGAGAACCATGGACTATGCGTTTTCTATGCAGAAAAAGGCGGCATCCTTGTCGGATTTGAGGACGGCGCACCGCAGGAAAACGCATGAGTCTGCCGACCGCTTGCCTGATCAATCAGGACGATACGCCGCACGATGTCTATCTGCGCGGCAGCTTCCCGCAACGGACGGAACTGATCCGGAAATAACACAAGCCGCCACCGAAATCGGTGGCGGCTCAGCTTGCAAAATTGCAAATTCAATATTTGCAGTATTATTTTGCAATTTTGATCGCTGCGGCTCGGTGTGACGGTTTCCTTTCATACTAGAATTTCATAAAAAGCCGCAGGCTTTTTATAGCGCCTGCGGCGCGTCAAATTCTGCGCAAGACGAGAGGGCACGCCAACAGCGTGCCCTTAGTGCGCAAAGCGCACGTGTTTTTTGATTTTCAAAATCAAAAAACGTAGTATTCCTCTTTTCTTCCCTCCGGAACTTTCAGCCAGACGGTTTTTCGGGAGTCTGGGGCGGCTTTCTCTATTCCGCGCGCAGCGCCGTGACGGGATTGCACTTTGCCGCGCTCCTCGACGGGATCAGGCCGCCGAGCATGGTCAGGGCTGTGCTGAGGGCAATCAGGATCAGCCCCGCCAGCGGCGGGAGCGATGCGCTGATGTTCTGCTGACCGGTCAGGGAATGAAGAATTGCATTGCCCGGCAGGAGCAGCAGAAGCGTCACCGCGATGCCAATCGCACCGGCCAGCAGGCCAATGAGAAAGGTTTCCGCGTTGAACACCTGCGAAACATTCCGTTTCGACGCGCCGATGGCACGCAGGATGCCGATCTCCTTGCGCCGTTCCATCACGCTGATATAGGTGATGACGCCGATCATGATGGAGGAAACCACCAGAGAGATCGCCACAAACGCGATGAGCACATAGCTGATGATATTCACGATGTCCGTCACCGAGCTCATCATCGTGCCGACCATGTCCGTGTAGCGGATGACCTTGTCCTCTGTGCCGCGCGCCTCCATGCGCCGGTTATAGTCGTCCAGAATCCCGACAATCTTTTCCTTGCTTTCAAAATCACGCGGGTAGATGCTGATCGCGCCCGGCTGGTCAAAATCCGCGTAGCCAAGCTGGCTGAGATTGCTCTCCAGAGAGCTGCTGCCGCCGAGCAGGAGCGCGCGCAGGAGCTCCGTCAGTTCGTCCTGCCCCATGCTGAGCTGTACGGCGTTTTTCAGTGTGTCGGTGTCCAGCTGCATGGCTGCGCCTGTCAGATTCTGTTCGATCACCGCGGGCAGCTTCTGCGCAAACTGCCGCATTGCCTGCTGCAAGGCGGCGCTGATCTGCGCTTCGATCGCACCGGAATAGCTCTCGAATACGGATTTCAGATAACTCTGCGCGGCCTGCATCAGCTGCTGCTTGAGCTTTTCCACATCAAGAATTTGGGAAAGCCCGTCCGCGATTGCCTTCTGTGCCTCGTCGGTCTGTAAAAACTCCGCCATCGTTTCCCCGAACTTTTCCGGGTCGGCCAGACCGTTCACCGCGGCATAGTCGCGATAGCCCGCGTACATATCCTTCGCCAAGGCTTCCAGCTGCTCCGGCAGGACGGTGAAGTCACCCTCGTAGACAAAGACTTTTTTTACACCCTCGCGCAGGATCTCCTGCGCCTCTTCGGTCTCAAGATAGGCTTCAAAATACTCTCCCAGCTTCGCCGGGTCGGTCAGACCGTTCGCCTCGGCGTACTTCTGGTAGCCCTCCATGAGGTCGAGGACGAGCTGACGCAGCGCGTCCGGAGAAACCGTCACCGTGCCGTTTTCTTTCAGAATCTTGCGAATTCCATCGGAAAAACGCTGCTGTGCCTCCGGCGTCTGCAAATATTGCAGGAAGTATTCCCCCAGCCGGGAGTAGTCCGCCGCGGGATGCGTGGCGGCATAATCGAGATAGCTTTCCAGCACGCCGTTCAGGAGCTTGCCGAAGGCCTCCGGCGAAAGGTTCAGGTCGACATTTTTCAGCAGCGCCGCGAGGTCAAACTCCGGCAGTTCGGGCAGGTCCGTCTGGATCTGGTCTGCATCCAGCATCCCGGACAGATCCACGCCGTCCAGCGCACCGGAGAAATCCAGAGAGCCAAACTGAAACGCTCCCGCCAGCGCCGAGGGGTCAAAGGAGAAGAGGGAAGCCAGATCGAATGCTCCGGACGACTGTGTGCCGAAGGCCTCCCCGCTGAATACGCTGATCTCCGGCTCGGCTAGCTGCTGCTTCACAATGCGGCTCTCCGCCGCCTGCCGCACCGTCGTCTGCGCCAGCTCGGCCGTATAGCCGATGCCGGAGCGGAGCATCGTCGCCGTCGCACCGGCCGCCGGCTGCACCACGCCGCAAATGCGCAGCGTCTGCCCCTGCTCGGCCAGCGTGCGCATATAGCTTTCATCGTCTGACTTGTCGCGCCAGAGGCCGCGTTCCGCGTCGTAGACATAGCGGTCAGCCGCGTTGATCCGCTTGAATTCGATCCCGAGAAAGTCCTCATAGGCATAAGTCTGGAAATTCTCCGGGGTTTCGATGTTTTCATTCTGCGAAAACTGCCGCAGCATCTCGTCCAGCTCGACGGAATCGCGCAGGCCGAGCGTGTAGAGCATAAAATCGCTGATGCCGCCGTTCGGCGAGAGCACAAGCATACATTCCTGCTCATTCTCCGGCCAGTGTCCGGCCTTGACCTCGTACTGTCCCTGATACAGCTCCGCGTTCTGCGGCAGCTCAAAGAACACATCGGAGCTCATCATGGAGGCGAGCAAGCTGTTGCCGGATCCTCCCGTTCCAAAACCGAGCGAAGCGGAAGTCTGGTCGGGATGCACCTGCCGCACGCCGCCGGCATCCACGCGGTAGATCTGCGGAGAAATATTATAGGTATACTCGATCGCGCTGGCATAATCTTCTACGCCGCTCTCCCCGCTGTCCAGATAGCGCTTCAGTGAGGCCAGGTCGTTCGCGTTGACCTGTGCAAACATCGACGTGAGCATCTGATTGACCGGAACGCGCCCGTCCTGCGTATCCGTTCCGCCGCTATCTCCCATATTCGCCGTCATCATGGAGGTCAGATCCACGCCGGTGCTCTGAATTTGCAGGGGATATTCCGACAGGGTGTCTTTCTCGATGGACGCAATATAATTGTTCACGCCGTTGGACAGCGACAGGATCAGCGCGATGCCGATGATGCCGATGGAGCCGGCAAAGGCGGTCAGGATGGTGCGCGCCTTTTTGGTACGCAGATTGTTGAAGCTGAGCGCCAGCGAGGTAAAGATCGACATGGAAGCCTTGCCCAGCCGCTTATGTATCGGCGGTTTTTCCTGCGTTTCCGGCGTGAAGGGCATGGAATCCGAACGGATGACGCCGTCCTTGAGCTTGACGATGCGCGTGGCGTAACGCTCGGCGAGCTCCGGATTGTGCGTGACCATAACGACCAGCCGGTCCTTTGCCACCTGCTTCAAAAGCTCCATGACCTGAATGCTCGTTTCCGAATCCAGCGCGCCGGTCGGCTCGTCGGCCAGCAGAATGTCGGGGTTATTGACCAGCGCACGCGCGATGGCGACGCGCTGCATCTGCCCGCCGGACATCTGACCCGGCCGCTTGTGCGCCTGTTCGCCCAGCCCTACCTGCTCCAGCGCGGCCTGCGCGCGCCGTCTGCGCTCCGCGCGGGACACGCCGGAGATCGTCAGCGCCAGCTCAACGTTGGCCAGCACCGTCTGGTGCGGAATGAGATTGTAGCTCTGGAATACAAAGCCGATCGTGTGGTTGCGGTAGGCGTCCCAGTCGCGGTCGGTATATTTTTTGGTGGAAACGCCGTTGATGATCAGATCGCCGCTGTCGTAGCGATCCAGACCGCCGATGATGTTCAGCAGCGTGGTCTTGCCGGAGCCGCTGGGCCCGAGGATCGCCACGAATTCGTTATCGCGCAGGTTGAGGCTGACCTTGTTCAGCGCCGTCTGCACAAGGTCGCCCGTTCGATACTGTTTTTGGATCTGGTGGAGCTGTAGCATAGGAATATCCTTTCCGGAACCGGCTTCCCGCCGGGAAGTTACATTGCTTGAATTTGTATTATAGCATACTTTGGAAAGAGAATCTGTGAGCAAACTATGAACTTTTTCTCAGCGTTTTTCGTAGACGGCACGGTCACTCTGACATTCAAGCAAGGTGCGCCCCGCAGCGCTGCTTGTAATACCAACCTTCAAATCCGTTTCTTCGCATTTTCTGCCTCCTGTTGCCATCTTTGCAGAAGATTCTGCCCGGAATCTGGAAAACGATACGCCGACCAAGCAGCAAATGCGCAAAAACTGTAGGAAACTGCATCAACATTCCCATTTTTTTCTCTCTTTTTATTGATTTTTACGGATTGACAGTTCAGAGGAATCGTGCTAATATCTTGTGCGCTTAAAAGTCAAGTGTTTCAGATTTCACAATGAGGTGCAGATATGGCAAGGCTTCATACCAAAAACATGACGCAGGGCGCGCCCCTGCCGCTGCTTCTTTCTTTTCTTCTGCCCCTGCTGCTCGGGCTTCTTTTTCAGCAGTTCTATTCCATGGTGGACACCATCGTCGTCGGCAATTATCTCGGCATGGAAGCGCTGGCGGGCGTCGGCTCCACCAGCTCCATCAACTTTCTGGTGCTCGGCCTGTGCAACGGCATCTGCGCCGGCTTTGCCATTCCCGTCGCCCAGAAATTCGGTGAGGGCGACCTGCGCGGTCTGCGCGCCTTTGTCGGCAATATGATCTGGCTCGGCTCCGCCATTGCGCTGATCGTCACCCTGATCACCACCTTCGGGTGCCGTTTGTTTCTGACACTGATGCGCACCCCGGAGGACACCTTTGCCTACGCGTACAACTACATCCTCCTGATTTTCGCCGGCATTCCGGCCACGATGCTTTATAATATTCTCTCCGGCATCCTTCGCTCTCTGGGCGACAGCCGCACGCCGCTGATCTTTCTGATTTTCTCCAGCCTGCTCAATGTGGTGCTTGACCTTCTGTGCGTGGTCACGCTGAACATGGGCGTTGCCGGCGCAGGCTGGGCGACGCTCTTCAGTCAGCTCATATCGGGGCTTCTCTGCCTTGTCTATATGGCAAAAAAGTTTCCCATCCTGCACTTAAACCGCGAGGACCTGCGCTTCCGCAAGTTCTACGCCGGGAAGCTGCTTCTGATGGGACTGCCCATGGGTCTGCAATACTCCATCACGGCCATCGGCAGCATCCTGATCCAATCGGCTGTGAACAGCCTCGGTTCCGTCGTCATGGCCGCCGTTGCCGCTGCAAACAAGGTCAACGCCCTGTTCTGCTGCCCGTTCGATGCCATCGGTACCACCGCCGCGACCTACGCTGGGCAGAACCTCGGCGCAGGAAAAATCGAACGAGTCCATCAGGGCGTGAAAGCAAATGCACTGCTTGGCGCAATTTACTCCGCCGCCGCCCTTGCGGCGCTGTTCTTCACGGCGCAGTTGCTTTCCGGGCTGTTTCTCGACCCCAAGGATCTTGATTCCGCCGCGCGCATTCTTCCCCTTGCGCGCAAAATGCTGCTGTACAACGCCGCTTTCTTCATTCCGCTGCTGTTTGTCAATCTGCTGCGCTTCACCATTCAGGGACTGGGCTATTCCAATCTTGCCACCGTCGCCGGTGTCTTTGAGATGATCGCCCGCGGCGTTTTCGCACTGTGTCTGGTTCCGGTCGGCGGCTTCACAGCCGTCTGTCTTGCGAATCCCGCCGCGTGGGTCATGGCAGACATTTTCCTCTTCCCCGCCTATTACCACTGCATGAAAAAGCGCGGCTTCCGCCGCGGAAAAGCCGCCGTTCTCGCACCGCAGGAAGCGGAAGCGCCGCCTGCCCTTCTCACCCTGAAGCGGGATAAATAAGCGTACAGACTGTCAAAAAACCTATCCAGCCGAAAGTTTCGGAGGGAAGAATAGTGTGAA
>UQWH01000042.1 GCA_900544705.1 uncultured Eubacteriales bacterium
ATCATGCCGATGAACGGAACCTTAGCGCCGCAGGGGATGAAGGTGGTGGTCATGATCGTCATACGACGGTCACGCTCGTTTTCAATGGTACGCGAAGCCATGACGCCCGGGACGCCGCAGCCGACGCCGATGAGCATCGGGATGAAGGATTTGCCGGACAGGCCGAACTTACGGAACACGCGGTCAAGAACGAAGGCGATACGGGACATATAGCCGCAGGCTTCGAGGAAGGCCAGCATCAGGAACAGAACGAGCATCTGGGGAACGAAGCCCAGAACCGCGCCGACACCGGCGACGATGCCGTCAAGGATCAGGCCGCTGAGCCAATCGGCAGCATTGCACTTTTCCAGCAGGTCGCCGACCAGGACGGGAACGCCGGGGACCCATACGCCATAGTCGGCGGGATCGGGAGCGTCAAAGCCGTTTTCGGAGAGGTAGTTCACAGCGTCCACATAGGTCATCTGAACCACATCGTCCATCTCATCGGCGCCCGCGGGAAGCGCGTCATAGTAAGCGGTCATGGTGTTGATCGCCAGAGTTTCCTCGTCCTCTACGTCCACCGTAGCGGTGTCGGAGGTCTTCTGGAAACTCTTCATTTCATCGAGCAGCGCCTGTGCGTCGAAGTCGTCCGCTTCGGGGTCGATCTCAACGCCAAGGAAGGCATCCACAGCCTGCACGGCGGAGGTGTATTCGTCGTTGGTGTCGTTGTAAGCCTTGGAGCCGATGCCGAACAGATGCCAGCCGTCGCCGAACAGTCCGTCGTTTGCCCAGTCGGTTGCCGGTGCGCCGACGGCGACCATGGCGACCCAGTAGACCAGGAACATGACGACCGCAAAGATCGGCAGGCCCAGCCAGCGGTTCGTGACCACGCGGTCGATCTTATCGGAAGCCGTCAGCTTGCCGACGTTCTTTTTCTTATAGCAGGCCTTGATGATGGAGCCGATGTAGATGTAGCGCTCATTGGTGATGATGGATTCCGCATCGTCGTCCATTTCTTCCTCGGCAGCTTTGATGTCCTTTTCAATGTGGGCCATCGTTGCCGGGTCGATCTTCAGGGCGTCGAGCACCTTGTCGTCGCGCTCAAAGATCTTGATGGCGTACCATCTCTGCTGCTCTTCCGGCAGATTATGTACGGCGGCTTCTTCAATATGCGCGATGGCATGCTCCACGCAGCCGGAGAAGGTGTGCTGGGGAACGGTTTTGGCGTTCTTGGCAGCGTCGATCGCAGCTTCCGCGGCTTCCATGACGCCCGTGCCCTTCAGGGCGGAGATCTCAACGACCTTGCAGCCGAGCTGGCGCGACAGCTCCGCGGTGTCGATCTTATCGCCGTTCTTCTTGACGATATCCATCATGTTGATGGCGATGACGACCGGGATACCGAGCTCGGTGAGCTGGGTGGTCAGATAGAGGTTGCGTTCCAGGTTGGTGCCGTCGATGATGTTCAGAATGGCGTCCGGACGCTCGGCGATCAGGTAATTTCTTGCAACGACTTCCTCCAGCGTGTAGGGCGACAGGGAGTAGATGCCGGGAAGGTCGGTGACGATGACGCCGTCATGCTTTTTCAGCTTGCCTTCCTTTTTTTCGACCGTAACGCCCGGCCAGTTGCCGACGAACTGGTTGGAGCCGGTCAGTGCGTTGAACAGGGTGGTTTTGCCGCTGTTCGGGTTGCCCGCAAGGGCAATTCGCAGATCCATATCAACAATCCTCTCTTTCAGATGGTTAGCAAGCGCTAACCGAAATTCTTAAAATATGGGGAAGAACTCCCCGGATTTGCTTACTCGATTTCGATCATTTCCGCATCCGCCTTACGGATGGAAAGCTCATAGCCGCGAACGGTGACTTCCACGGGATCGCCCAGCGGCGCGACCTTGCGGATGTAGACCTCCGTGCCCTTCGTCAGGCCCATGTCCATGATGCGGCGCTTGACGGCGCCCTCGCCATGGAGCTTCACGACCTTCACGGTCTGCCCGATCTTCGCTTCCTTGAGTGTTTTCATTTCTTTATCCTCCTTTTTCCTGATTTCCGATATGTCAGGCGCGGCAGCGCCGTCATACCATGATCTTGCGGGCCATTTCCTCGCTGATGGCGACGCGCGTGTCCTTGACGTTGACGATCACGTTTCCGCCCAGAGAGTTGATCACCGTCACCTCACCGCCGACAACAAAGCCAAGATCCTCCAAATGCTTTTTGGTTTCCTGATTTCCGCCGACGCGCTTGATGATGTTTTCCTCGCCCTGCTGTGCCAGACTCAACGGTAGCATATGCATCCCTCGTTTCTCTACGGATTAGTTCGTGCTAACCGAATTGCTTTGTTAATGGTTAGCATCCGCTAACCAACTAATAAGATACACGAAGAGGGCATTTTTGTCAAGGGGAAATCAAGAAAAAAACATGGTTTCGGGGATTTTCGGCAGACTGGACAAAAGGTTAGCCTTGGCTAACCTTTGAACTTGGATAAATTGGATAAAAGGGCAGGAGAGAGGGAGAAGACGCTGAAAGCTGGCTTGCAAAATGCGCGTTTCCCGAAGGCAGGAATGCATTTTTTCCTGCGCGGAAAAAGTGGGGGGGAGGGTGCACTTGTTTTTTGGGCGGCCCTGCTGGTATAATAGCAAGAGGCACGGCATAGATGGAAAAGCCGGGCGGGAAAGGAATGGCGGCGATGACGGAAAGAGAAAGACGGGTACAGTGGTTTCAGGAGGCCCGGTTCGGGATGTTCCTGCATTGGGGACTCTACGCGATCCCCGGGCGCGGCGAATGGTATATGAGCGGGGCGCGGATGCCGTCGGAGAAATATGAGCGCTATCTGCGGGAGTTTACCGCGAAGGCCTACGATCCCAGAGACTGGGCGCGGCGGGCGAAGCGCGCCGGGATGCAGTATGTCGTGCTGACGGCGAAGCATCACGACGGGTTCTGCCTGTTTGACTCTGCACTGACGGATTACAAGAGCACGAACGCGCCCTGCGGACGCGATCTGGTGCGGGAGTTTGTGGACGCGGTGCGTGCCGAGGGACTGCGCGTGGGGCTGTATTACTCTCTGCTCGACTGGCATCACCCGGATTTCCCGAAATACAAGGATCCCAACCATCCGATGCGCGGAAATCCCGCCTATCAAAACGAGCAGATCGATTTTGAACGCTATCTCGCATACATGCATGGACAGGTCGAGGAGTTGGTCACAAATTACGGCAAGATCGACATCCTGTGGTTCGATTTTGCCTATGGCGAGCTGCGCGGCGAGGCGTGGAAAGCTACGGAACTGATGAAGATGGTGCGCAGCCATCAGCCGGATGTCGTCGTGGACAACCGCCTCGAGGCCAGCGGCGAGGGCTTCGGCAGCCTCGTCACGGAAAACCCGGCGTATTACAGCGGAGATTTTGTCAGCCCCGAGCAGCTCCTGCCGCCGGAGGGCATCCGCAATGTCCGCGGCGAGCGTGTCCCGTGGGAGCTCTGCGCGACAATGAACAACAACTGGGGCTATGTGCCCTATGACACAAATTATAAGCCCGCGTCCATGCTGATCCGGAAGCTGGTCGAATGCGTCAGCAAGGGCGGAAACATGATCCTGAACGTCGGGCCGGATGCGACCGGGCGCTTCCCAGCGCAGAGCTGCCGGCTGCTTGACGAGATCGGCACCTGGATGGCGCGCAACGGCGAGAGTATTTACGGCTGCGGCAGCGCGGAGCTTCCGAAACCGGACTGGGGCTGGTATACCAGAGGCGCGGGGAAGCTCTATGCGCATGTGCTTGAAGCGCCCCTCGGCCCACTGCCGCTGACCGGCCTTGTGCCGGAGCGGATCGGGACGGTGCGCCGTCTTGCGGACGGCGGCGAGGTGGTGCGCGGAGAGAGCTGGGTCACAAGCGCGTATGAGAATCTCGCCTTCGTCTCCTTCGGGACGGTCCCGCAGTATACCTATCCGCTGCCGGACCCGATCGACACCGTTCTGGAAATTGAATATCAATAGAATCGGCGTTTTTCCGGATGCGGAAAAACAGGCGCTTGCAATCAAAAGTGTTCTGTGTTATGATAATCGAAAACCATGAAAGGGGATACGGTCGTGCATCTACAGGAATCCGGCGAAATGTACCTTGAAACGATCTATATTCTGTCAAAACGCAGCGGTGCGGTCCGCTCTCTGGACGTTGCGGAGTATATGAATTTCAGCAAGCCCAGTGTCAGCCGCGCGGTCGGTCTCTTGAAAAGCGGCGGTTATGTTCTGATGGATAAGGACGGCTTTCTCACTCTGACCGATGCCGGGCAGGAGGTCGCGGAAAAGATCTATGAGCGGCACACGCTGCTGACATCATTTCTGGTGCGGCTCGGCGTGGACGAAACGGTCGCGGCGGAGGACGCCTGCAAAATGGAGCACGTCATCAGCGACGAATCCTTCGCGGCGATCAAGAACCATGTGCATAGTGTAACGCAGGAATAAAGAAGCGAGGGGCTTTTGCTGCGTCCTCATAAGAAAACATAAGCCCTTCGCCGAGCCTTTTTCGCCGGAACTGCGCCCTTTTCCCTTGCGTTACACAAAGTAGCGCTGCGGAAAAACGGCCTGTTCCAACAAAAAATTCTTCAGCGAATGACTGCAAGCAGTGCTGCCCCGCAGACGTAGTCTGCGGGGCAGCACTTATGTTTTTCTTATTCGGACTCCGCTTTGACTCCTCGCTTTTTGCTGTAGAAAGCGGTTTTTTACCCGAACAGCAGGCCCAGCCCCAGCCCGGCGGCGCCGCAGAGCGCCATGACCAGAATCGGGTTCCACTTGAAGCGCCGCAGGACGACAAAGGCCGCAGCGCAGAGGGCAAGCCCCGTCCAACTCACATTGGCCAGCGCGATTCCCGCGCCGCCGAAGACGACTTGCAGCAGGATGGACAGGCCTGCAGAGGCGATGAGCGCGACCACGACTGGCCGGAGACTGCCGAGAATGCTCTGCATCATGGAAACGGTCTTGTAGCGGTAGTAGAGATAGGCCAGCAGAGAAACGATCAGGCAGGAGGGAAGAATGCAGCCCAGCGTCGCGATGGCTGCGCCCGCCACGCCGCCGATGCGCGTGCCGACGAAGGTGGCGGAATTGACGGTGATAGGGCCGGGCGTCATCTCGGCGATGGTGATCAGATCGGTAAATTCTCCCATCGTGAGCCAGCCGTAGCGCTCGACGACCTGACTCTGGATGACGGGCATGGCGGCATAGCCGCCGCCGATGCTGAACATTCCTACCTGTAAAAAGCTCCAGAAGAGCTGTAACATCTGCGTAACTGTCAATTTTTTGCCCCCTTCCTGTGCTTCCAGAACTCCATGGCGACGCCGATCAGTGCAGCGGCGAGAAGAAGATAGACCACGTTGATCTTGAGGAAGAAACCGGCGACAAAGGCAGCGATCATGACGCAGATATGCACCACGGAGCGCTCCTTGAGGACGTTATGGCCGAGGGAGCAGACGACATCCGCAATGACCGCGGCGACGCCCGCCTGCATCCCGCGCAGAGTCAGGGCGACATAGCGGTTTTCCGCAAAGGCCGCGTAGAAAAAGGAGACCACGGTGAGGATGACCATGGGCGGCAGGATCGTCCCGATCACGGCGACCAGCATCCCGGCAAAGCCCGCCACGCGCCAGCCGACGAGAATTGCGGCGTTGACCGCGATCGCGCCGGGCGAGGACTGCGCCAGCGCCGCGAGGTCGAGCATTTCCTGCTCGTCTATCCAGTGCAGCTCGTCGACGAATTTGCGCTTCATAAAGGTCACGATCACGAAGCCGCCGCCGAAGGTAAAGGCGCTGATATACAGCGTCGACCAGAGCAGCTTCAAAAGCGTCTTCCATTTGGGAAGACCCGTCTTTGCCTGTTCCATTTTTCTCACTCTCCCAACTTTTATCTTTAGTTTACCACTTGCAGGACAATTCGTAAAATGCTATTATTATATAAAAACAATGCCTATTCGGGCATGGGAGGGATTCTATGACACTCCGGCATCTCCGTGTGTTTCTCGCCGTCTATCAGACGCAGAATGTCACGCGTGCGGCGGAGCGGCTGCACATGACCCAGCCGACGGTCACGCGCGCAGTGCAGGAGCTGGAGCGCTACTACGGCGTGCGCCTGTTTGAGCGCATCAACCGGCGGCTGTATATCACGCAGAGCGGGCGGCAGCTCTATGCCCGCGCCGTGCACATCGTCGGCTCCTTTGACCGGATGGAAAAAGAACTGAAAAACTGGGACGAGTTCGGCCTGCTGCGCATCGGCGCAACCCCGACGCTGGCCAGCGTCCTGCTGCCGAAAACGCTGATGACCTTTGAGAAAAAGCACCCGAAGCTGCACGTGCGGTGCAGCGTGGAAAACGGCACGCATTTGCAGGAGGCGCTTGCGGATGACCGGCTGGACTTTGCCCTGATTGAGGGCGAGGTCGCGGCGGAGCATCTGCACGCGGAGCCCTTTTCCGAGGACAGGCTCATCCTTCTGCTGCCGCCGGACGACCCGCGCCGGAACGCGCCCGCGCTGACGCTGCGGGAGCTTGCGGAGTCGCCCCTTCTCCTGCGTGAGAAAGGGAGCATGGGCCGCTCCTTCCTCGACCGGGTCTTTGCGGCGCACGATCTGCCGCTGGAGCCTTTAATGGAAAGCATCAGCACCCACGCGATCATTCAGGCCGTCCACGCGGGGCTTGGCATCTCCTTTCTGCCGCAGCGGCTCATCCGGCACAGCGTGGAGTCCGGCTTTGTCGCCACGCGCGCAGTGGACGACGAGCCTTTCGTCCGCCGGAATTTCGCGGTCTGGCACGAGGATAAATTCCTCACCCGCTCCGCGCGGGAGCTGCTGGAGGACTTCCGCAGATGCAGCGCCGACCTCTGCGGAGACCACGCGAGAAAATAACAAACCGGAAGGCATTGACCTTCCGGTTTGTTGTTTTTGGATCTTACACTCGGTGGTCGGACATCGTCTTGCGGATCCAGACGGCGGCCGCCTGACTGACGGCTTCCACGGCATCTTCAAAGACACCTTCGTTGTACTGCGCCTTTTCCAGATTGCCGAGGGTGGCCTTGAGGGTATCCAGATAGCTGTGCAGGATGACCGTGCCGACATTGACCTTGTTGATGCCGTTGCGGATGGCGTCGCGGACGGCTTCCTCTGGGATGCCCGTGCCGCCATGCAGAACCAGCTTGGTGTCGATGGCTTCGTTGATTTCCGCCAGACGCTGGATGTTCAGCTTCGGCTCCTGCGTGTAGAAGCCGTGCGCGTTGCCGATGCCGACGGCCAGCGCGTCGACGTCCGTTTCCTTGACGAAGGTGACGGCGTCCTCCACGCGGGTGAGGAATTCCTCGCCCTCCTTGAAGGCGATGCCCTGCCAGCCCTTGCCGCGGATCTTGCCGATCTCGCCTTCAACGAACACGCCCTTCTCGTGCGCATAGCGGACGACGGTCTTCGTCAGGCGGATGTTTTCTTCCATCGTTTCGGCGGAGCCGTCGATCATCACGGAGCCGTAGCCTGCGTCAATCGCCTGAAAGCACATCGCGGGAGAGGTGCTGTGATCCAGATGGTGAACAACGGGGACACTCGCATATTCGGCAGCAGCCTTGCCGATGCCGCTGAGGTAGCCGACGCCGACATTCTTCACGACCGGCGGCACCTGCTGCAAAATGATCGGCGCGCGCTCGCGCTCTGCGGCGCGGATGATGCCGAGTGCAGTCCAGAGGTCGGCGTAGTTGAAGGATACGACGGCAAAATGCTCTTCATCTGCCCATTCAAGCAGACTCTTCATGGTGATGTTCATTGCGATTTTCCTTTCTGATGTTGTTGAGAATAGATGTCCAGTTCTTCCAGCGTACACGCAGGGGCAGCAGCACCGAGCACCTCGGCGGCGCGTGCGCCAGCGGCGTTCGCGGCCGTGACGCAGGAGAGAATCTCATGACCGGAGGTCAGCGCGGCGAGAAATGCGCCGGCAAAATTGTCACCGCAGCCGGTAAAATCGACCGGGTGGATGCGCAGTCCGTCCAGATGGCCGCGCGCAGTTTCGGTATCGTAATAGCAGCCGTCGCCGCCCAGCTTGATCACGACGTTTTTCGCGCCGAGCCTGCGGAAGATCTCCGCCGCGGCGGCAGGGTCATTTTCGCCGGTGAGCTGCCGGGCCTCGCCCATGCTGGGCAAAAAGTAGTCCAGATGTGCAAGATAGGGTGCGATCTGCGAAAGCGTAGCGTCCGGCGGGGGCGTGGTCGTGTCCGCAGCGGTCAGCGCGCCGCAGGCCCGCGCCCGCCGCAGCACCTCCGCCGTGAGCGCGCCGCAGCCGAACAGGCTGTTGACGCACACGAGCTTTGCCTGCCGCAGAAGCTCGTCCGGTACGTCCGCGTCGCAGAAGGCGGCGTTCGCGCCGAGAGAGGCGACATAGGAGGCTTCGTTGTCCCCCTGAATCAGATTTACGACCGTTCCCGTGCCGCGCTGCGGGTCGATGACAAGCGCGTGCGTGTCAACGCCGCAGCGTTGCAGCGCGTCCGTCAGCGCCCTGCCCTGCAAATCATTTCCAATCCTGCCGCAGATGGCGGCCTTTCCTCCGAACTGCTGAAAGGCGACGGCGCAGTTGACTGCGTCGCCGCCTGTTCCGAGGGCAATGCGCGGGACGTAGGACTGCTTCCGGCTGCACATCTCTGCGGCGAAGCCCGCCACAGAGATGTCAAAGTTCAGCATACCGAGGAACAGTGCGTCGAAGCGCCGCTCCATCTCAGCGAATCTGCTGCTGGCCGCTGGCCGCGTAGATTTCGTACCACTCGTAATGCTCGAGCTTGAGTTCGGTCGCGCGGATCGCGCAGTCCAGACGCGCCAGCTTGCTGCTGCCGTTGAGCGGCATCGCGCCGACGGGATGATACATGATCCATGCGTAAACCACGGTCGCTACGTCCGTATTGTGACGTTCCGCGATTTTTTCCAGAACAGCGCGGGCCTTGACGCAGGCTTCGTCGTCGGAGGTGAAGAGGCGGCCGCCGGCGAGGGGTGACCAGATCATCGGGTGGATCTTCTTCACGGTCAGCAGATCCATCATGCCGGAATTGAAATGCTCAAAGCAGACGGGGTTCCACTCGATCTGGTTGGTGACGAGCTCGCCGTCCATGGCTTCGTTCAGGGCATTGAACTTGAAGGGGTCAAAGTTGGAAACACCGACTTCGCGCACCAGACCGTCCTTCTTGAGCCGCTTAAGGGCGCGGGCGGTTTCCCACACGTCCAGGCAGGGATCCTCGCGGTGGATGAGGTAGAGATCAAGGTGGTCGGTGCCGAGGCGTTCCAGACTCTCATGGCAGGACTGAAGCACGCGGTCATACGAGGTGTTGTAATAACCGAAGCCGTTTTCCTTGAAGATGCCGGTCTTGGAAACCAGCTCAATGCGGCCGCGGATGGTGGGATCGGCTTTGAAAGCGCGACCCATCAGGGTTTCGCAGAGCGTATCGGCATAGATCTCGGCGGTGTCGAAGCTGGTCACGCCGCGGTCGATGCACTCGTTCATAAAGGCTGCCAGCTCTTTGTCGGACATGTTCCAGCCGTCCAGACGCCAGAAGCCCTGCACGACCTGAGAAAGACTGAGCTGCTTGCTGAGTTCAACTTTTTTCACAATGGTTCCTCCTGTCAGATGATGGATAGAATTACGCATTCTTGCGCATATCGAGAGCGACAGCGCTGCAAATGATAAGACCCTTGATGATGAGCTGCCAGTTGGGGTTCATGCCGATGAAGGTCAGGCCGTAGCTGATGATCGTGAAGATGATCACGCCGATCACGGCGCCGGAAACCTTGCCGATGCCGCCGGAAAGTGATACGCCGCCCACAACGCAGGAGGAGATGGCATCGAATTCATAGGCATTGCCGTAGGCGCTGTTTGCGCCACCGGTTCTTGCGACCTCCAGAATACCTGCAAAGCCGACAAGAATACTCTCAATGATGAAGGCGGAGATGATGATGAAGGCCACATTGACGCCGGAGACCTTGGCTGCGTCCTTGTTGCCGCCGACGACATACAGATGCTTGCCGTAGACGGTGCGGTTAAGGACGAACCAGGCGATGATCGCCACGACGATGGCGATGTATACCAGCAGGCTGATGCCGAAGATCTTGGTGCTGCTGAGCATGGTCAGGCTTTCCTTGATGCCGCCGATCGGCTGGGAGCGGTTCGGCTCCTGCGCGAAGTACAGGCAGTTGATGCCGTAGACGATGGTGGACATACCGAAGGTCGCGATAAAGGGCGCCATGCGGAGCTTCGCGATCATGAAGCCGTTCAGGAAGCCGATGATGGCGACGACGACCAGCGCGATGAGAATGGGGACGATGACAGGGAGATCGGGAAGATTCGGATAGAAGCGGCTTGCGTAGGTCATGGTCTGCGTCATGGACGCGACGATGACGGCTGCAAGACCGACCTGACGGCCGCCGGCCAGGTCCGTGCCGCCGAGGAGCAGCGGGAACATCAGGCCCAGCGCGCAGATCAGCTTGATGGAGGACTGCGTAAAGATGTCCTTGAGGACACGCCACTGCAGGAACGACGGCTCAATGATAATGATGGCCGTGATCATCAGCAGAAGCACGAGCACCAGCGCTTTGTCCAGCAGAAGCTTTTTGAAATTTTTCTGTTTCAATGATGTCATTCTGTCTTTCCTGCCTTTACCGTTTTTGGTGAGAATTTGGTTGCGAGCTGCATCACGTTGACCTGCGTTGCCTCGTCGTGGTCAAGGATACCGGTCATCCGACCCTCGCACATGACCAGGACACGGTCGGACATACCGAGAAGCTCCGGCATCTCGGAGGATACCATGATGATGGCGTTGCCCTCCTCGGCAAGCTCACGCATGATCTTGTAGATCTCGTACTTGGCGCCGACGTCAACGCCGCGGGTCGGCTCGTCAAGGATCAGGACGTTTGCCTGCGCGAGCAGCCAACGGCCGACGAGCACCTTCTGCTGGTTGCCGCCGGACAGATACTTGATCTGCACCTGATTGCTTGCCGCGCGGACGTCGAGCTTCTTGGAAACCTCGTTCACGGGGGCTTCGAGCTTCTTGGGGCTGATAATGTGGAGCTTGTTTTTCACATAGCGCTTGTAGGCCGACACGAGGGTGTTGTCCTTGACGGAAAGCATCGGGATGATGCCCGTCACGCGGCGCTCCTCGGTCAGCAGGCCGAAGCCGTTGGCAATGGCCTCTCTGGGGGTGCGGTTGCGCACGACCTTGCCGTGCATAGTGATCGTGCCGGACACGGTTTTGCGCAGACCGAAGATAGATTCGACCAGCTCGGTTCTCTGTGCGCCGACCAGACCGCCGAGACCGAGGATTTCACCCTTGTGCAGGTCGAAGCTGATGTCCTTGAACGACCGCTCGTTCTCGCTGGTGAGGTGCTCGACCTTCAGAACGACCTCGTCGCTGACTTTATTTTTCTGTGGCGGGAAGCGCTCCTGCATATCTCTGCCAACCATCAGAGCGATGAGCTTTTCAATGGTCATATCCTCGATGGGACTGCTGGTGATGTACTTGCCGTCGCGGAGAACGGTGATCTCGTCCGCAATCTCGAAGATCTCTTCCAGCTTGTGCGAGATGTATATAATAGAGCGGCCTTCCGCCTTAAGTTTCCGAATAATATTGAACAGGTGCTCCGTTTCCGCAACGGTCAGAGAGGAGGTCGGCTCGTCCATGATGACGACGCGCGCGTTGTAAGAAACCGCCTTTGCGATCTCCAGTGCTTGAAGCTGGGAGACAGACAACTCCTTCGCCAGCGTCTTGGGAGAGATCTGGAAGCCGAGGCCCTGGATCAGTTCTTCTGTTTTCTTGTACATCTGGGCCTCATCGACGAAGGGACCCTTGGTTTCGTAGCGTCCGATCCAAATGTTATCCGCAACATTGCGGTAGGGGACCGGAACAAGTTCCTGATGAATCATTGAGATGCCGTGCCTGAGCGCGTCATTGGGGCTGCCGATCCGGACTTCCTCGCCGTCGAGCGAGATCGTACCTTCCTCCGGATGATAGATACCGAAGAGGCACTTCATCAGCGTCGATTTGCCGGCGCCGTTTTCGCCGATCAGCGCATGAACACTGCCGGGACGGACGCGCAGGCTGACATCATCCAGCGCCTTGACGCCCGGAAATGATTTGCTCACATGGCTGATTTCCAAACGATAATTCTGCAATTTGTACCTCCGTTAAGACTGATCTTTGTTTCTTTTAGGGCCATCCGCCGTGTAGGGCTTACACGGCGGATGGCTTGCGAGGGGGAGGATGGGGAGGACGATAATGAAATTCTGATTATCCGACGGAGAGCATGAGCTCAAGGACGGAATCGAGGTTGGTGGAGTCTACGATGGTGTAGGGGATCCAGATGTAGTTGTCCTCGATGGTGCAGTCGACGCCGATGACTTCCTTGGTGATAGGCGTGCCGTTGGCAGCAGCCTTCAGAGCGTTGATGACAGCGATGGACTGGTTGGTGCGGTCGTTCAGAACGGTGCCGAGCAGGGTGCCGTCCTTCATGGCCTGAAGGGCCTCGACGGTGGCGTCAATGCCGACAACGGGGAGGAACTTGTTGGGATCGCCGGAGTTGTAGCCGTTGTTCAGAGCAGCCTGAACAGCGCCCATTGCCATGGAGTCGTTGTTGCACAGAACGCCTTCGATGCCGTCCATGCCGTAGGAGGTGATCCATGCGTTCATCTTGTCCAGAGCCTGACCCTTGTCCCAGTTGGCAACGTCGCTGGCGACGACTTCGTATTCAATGCCGTTGGCCTTGAGGGTGTCTTCATAAGCCTGGGTGCGGAGGATGGTGTCGTTGTTGCCGACTTCGCCCTGCAGGAAGATGACCTGGAGCTTGCCGTCGCCGTTCTTATCGGCGATTTCCTTGTTTTCATTCCAGTAGTTGATCAGAGCCTGTGCGCACATTGCGCCGGATTCGGAAGCCTCAGCGCCGACATACCAGACCTTGTCGTAGCCCTTCATGGTTTCCTCATAGGGCATCATGTTGAAGAAAACAACGGGAACGTTCTCGTCTTTGCACTTGAGCATCAGGGCGTTGGTGCATTCCTGGTCGGGAGCGCAGATCGCGACGGCGTCGGTGCCCTTGGTCAGAGAGGTTTCGAGCTTGTTTGTGGTCTTGGAAACGTCGTTTTCGCCGTCCTGCATATCCAGGGTGATGCCGGTGAGCTTGTCGACTTCGTTCTGCATGATGATACGGAAGCCACTCTGATACTGGTCGTCGAAGGCACGCCAGATCACGGTTGCGCTGATGTCTTTGTTGGTATCGGGAGTGCTGGGGTCGTCGTTGCTTTTGCACGCAGCAAAGGGAAGAACAAGAATGAGAGCAAGTGCAAGCGCGATGATCTTTTTCATTGTGAATTCTCCTTTTTCTTTGTGTTTGTGTAAGTGATGGTATTGTATATAAAACTGGCTCGCAGTCTTATATTTAAATTATCTGCGGAAGCTGAAGTCCATCATCTTACCCTTGATGAATTCCTTCATTGCGTCCTTGACCTTCGGGTAGATCGCGGTGTTGTACTTGAAGCCTTCCTGCGTGGAGAGGTTCGTGTAGGTCTTGATCATGGTGGTCAGAACGTCGGTAGCGACATTGATCTTGCGGATGCCGTTGCGGATGGAGTCCTGAACCTGCTCGACCGGAGTGCCGGAGCCGCCGTGCAGGACCAGAGGAACCTTGACGACTTCGTGGATCTTCTTCAGACGCTCGATGTTCAGATGCGGAGCGGCGACATAAGCGCCGTGCTGGGTGCCGATGCTGACGGCCAGGCAGTCAACGCCGGTTCTCTCTGCGAATTCCGCGGCCTCGTCGGGATCGGTCTGTGCGCCTTCCGGGCCCTTGACAATGAGGTTGCCCTCTTCGCCGATCAGCTTGCCGAGCTCGCCTTCGACGGTGATGCCCAGAGGATGTGCATACTCAACGACCTTGCGGGTCAGGGCAATGTTCTCTTCGAAGGGGAGGGAGGAGCCGTCGATCATGACGGAGGAATAGCCGGCGTTGATGGCCTGCACACATTCCTCATAGGTGCGGCAGTGATCCAGATGCAGAGCGATGGGAACGGTGGTGTTGGCAGCAGCACGCTTGACCGTCTCGACGGTGCCTGCGAAGCCGCCCATCAGATCGCAGCAGTCCGTACCGGTAATGAAGATCACCGGCGTATTTAGCTCGGAGCCTGCTTCGATCGCTGCGAGTGCGGAATCATAAGAGACCGTAACAAACGCGCCGTAGGCAATGCCCTTTTCTTCTGCAAGTTCAAGCAGGGGTTTCATGGGTGCAAAGTTCATCGTTTTTTTCTCCTTTACAAATAGAAATATTTATTTTCTGCTCTGATAGAGCCGGAGTGCTTCGTCAAAGCAGGGAACACCGGCGGTACCGCCGATTGCTTCTATATTTTTGGCTGCGACGACGCTCGCGAGGCCGGCTGCATCGAAGATGTTCCAGCCGCGGCCGACGGCGCAGATCAGACCGGCCATAAAGGAGTCGCCCGCGCCGGTGGTGTCGACCACGTGAACGCCTTCCATCGGAGGAAGGATCTCTTCACGTTCGAAGTCCGTCACATAGCAGCCCTTGCCGCCGAGCTTGATGCCGAAGGCCTTCATCCCGAAGGGACGGAAGGCTTCCGCGATCTCGTGCGGATCCTCTTTGCCGGTCAGGCGGCTGGCTTCGTAAAAGCTGGGGAAGAAGATGTCCGTGACCTCCAGCGCGCCGGAGAGCTTTTCCAGCCAGTTGTCCACATGGATCGTTTCGTCGATGGCGGCGTCCATCGCGGTGAGCTTGCCGAGCGCCTTGGCCCTGCGGAAGAGCCGCTCCAGACCGCCGTCGTTCATATAAGGTAATGCCATGACGCTTCCAAAGTAGACAATGTCCGCTTCCTTTAACATCTCGTCCGTCACATCCGCGTCCGTGACCTTGGAGAAGATCGCCTTGTCCGTCAGGAAGTGGCGCTCGCCATCCGTGCCGATCAGCGCGTAGGTCGTCGAGGTGGCGCAGGTCTCGTCATTTTTCAGGCCCTCAATATGTACGCCAGCCTTCCGGCACTGGGAACGGATGAAGCCGCCCGCGGCATCGTCTGCGACTCTGCCGGAGAGGGAAACGTCGGTGCCGAGCTTGGCAAGCGCCATCGCGAAGTTCAGCGCATCGCCGCCGCAGGCCATAGTCGGTTTTTGAATCGTGATACTGTCGAGTTCCATGACGTTGGCAGGCACCGGGGAGATCAGAACGTCACAGACTGTCATTCCAACACTGAGTACTTTCACAACACACCTCATGTTATCTATGTATGTTCGTTTGTTCAATTGTACGTACCAACATACTTTTTATACCATCATGATTTTTGAATGTCAATAGTTTTGAGGCAATAACTTCTTTTTCAGCAGCTTTGTACAAATACATGGAATATTTTTTGTGCAAAAGATGGTACTAAAAAATAAGAACAATAGAACAATGACTATTGATTATGTACGCACGATGTGATATTGTATATAAGAAGACAACGGCAAATCGTACAAAGGTATTGGAGAAAAAGTATCATGGAGAAAAACGTATTAGATCATTCAACGCCCATCCCACTCTATTTCCAGCTCAAGTCGCTGATCCTGCGGGATATTCAGAAAGGGGTTTACCCGATCGGCACGCAGATCCCGACAGAAATGGAGCTGCAGGCCTCTTTCGGCGTCAGCCGTGCGACCATCCGCCATGCGCTCAATGAGCTGGTCAACGAGGGCTGGCTGGAGCGTAAGGCCAGCAAGGGCACTTTTGTGTCCCAGCCGAAAAAGACCAGAAATGTGTTCCGCTCCTTTGAGCCGTTTTATCAGCGGGTCGAAGCCACCGGCCAGCGACACCGCAACGAGGTGCTGGAAATGGCCGTGATCGAGGCGAATGAGATGCTGGCAGAAGCGATGAAGCTCCGCCTCGGAGAGAAAGTCGTGACCATGTTTCGCCGCCGTTATATTGAGGACGACGCCGTTGTGACCATCCGCAATTTCCTGCCGTTTTCCATCTGCGGCTTTATTCTCAGCCATGACTTCCGCGAGGAGTCGCTGTATGAGGTGCTGATGCAGAATCCGCTTTCCAAAATTGCCAAGACCCGTTCCATCGTCTCCGCGCAGCGCTCCACCCCGGAGGATCTGAAGCTGCTGGGCATCAAGAAGGATACGCCGGTGCTGGTGTTCAGCAACACGGCTGTCACGGAAAACGGTACTGTCGTGGACTATGCCTTCACCCGTTACCGCGGCGATCTGAGCAGCTTTGAGCTGGAGTCTTCCCCGGAATAAAAGAAGCCGGGCCGATTTAAGGAAACCGCCGCACCGAGCCGAAGCGCCGGAATGAGCTTGCTCATTCCGGCGCTTCAGCTTGTCAAAAAAGTCCATTTGGACTTTTTCGACAAGCTGAGGGCACGCCAACGGCGTGCCCTCAGTGCGCAAAGCGCACGTGTTTTTTGATTTCAAAATCAAAAAACAAAGTATTACTTTCTCCTTCCCTCCGTAACTTTAAGCTGGATAAGTTTTTTGACAGTCTGGCTTTTCCTCCTCCGCTTAGCCGCGCTTTTCCATTTTTTCGCGCAGGCGCGCGATCTGGCGCTTCGGCTCGTCGATCAGCTCGCCCTCTCCTTCGTTCCAGTCGGTGCGGGCGATCTCAATTTCCTTCTCATACCAGCCGATGGCCTCGCCGTAGTTCCCGCGCAGCTCGGCCAGCTGCGCCAGTGCCTCCGCGGCATCGACATACTTCGGTTGCATCCGTTCCAGCGCCTGCCGGAAGCCCGCCTCGGCCTCGTCATAGCGGCAGAGGGAGGCCAGCATACTCGCGCGGACGAACCACGCAAAGCCGTTTTCCGGATATTCCTGCGTCATCTGCGCCCAGCAGTCCAGCGCCTCGTCCAGCCGTCCCTCCGCGCGGAGGATCATGCCGAGGTAGAGGTGGTAATGATAGCTGTGCTCCAGCCGGTCCAGCTTTTCCAGATACTCCCGTGCCTCCGCGCAGCGCCCGTCGGCGATCAGCAGATCGAGCAGCCACTGATAGCCGTGCTTATCCTGCGGATGCGCGGCGACAAAGTCGAGATAAAACTCGATCAGCTTCGCGTGATTGGCATAATTCCAGTCGAAATACGCGCCGTTTTCCGCGTCGAACACCGCATGGTGCGCGTCGCCGCTCTCCGGCAGCAGGCTCAGCGCCCTGCGCGCCAGCGGCGCGGCGTGCTCGCGGTATTCCTTCGCGCGCTTGTTGTAAAGCTCCGCCAGCAGGAGTGTCGCGCGTGCCTGCTTCTCCGGCTCCAGACATTTTTCCTTCAGAAAGCGTTCTTCGCTCTCAAATTCCTGCTGTGTCAGGAAGCGGCGATCCCAGAGCATATTGTCGATGCGCTCCATGCGGCGGTCATCCGTCATGGAAAACAGCGCGTCGATGGACGTCCCCAGCGCCACCGAGAGCGGCGGCAGCAGCAGAATATCCGGCATACTCGTTCCGCTCTCCCATTTGGAAACAGCCTGCGGCGTAACGGACAGCTTCTGCGCCAATTGCTCCTGCGTGAGTCCCGCGCCGGCGCGCAGCGACCGGATCTTTGCGCCAAATTCGTTTGTCATGTTTCTCATCCTTTCTTCCGGGCCCTTGTGCGGTCAGTATAGCACGCCGGAAGCCGCCTGCGCAATGACTGCAGCGTTGACCCGCCTCGCCCGGCGGTTGAGAAAAAGCGGCGGT
>UQWH01000043.1 GCA_900544705.1 uncultured Eubacteriales bacterium
GGCAGCTTCGCTGCCGGCGCACCTTGGCAGCCCGCAATTTTGCAGGCTGATCGTCAAAAAGAGTCCACAGGTTAAATTCTAAATCTCCGGGGAATAGCGGATGCGCTCCGTGACATACAGGAAGGTATAATACTCGATGGGGATCTCCTGATTCTGCCGCGTGCCGGTTTTCAGGTCCGTTACCTGCAGGAGCGGGAAGTGGTTCGGCGTGCTCAGCAGGGAGGAGGTCGTGTCGTCGGAAACCACGGCGCGCAGCTCACGGTTGGAGCAGTGGATCTCCAGATCGTACTTTTCCTTCAGCAGCGCAATGATGGACTGGTTTTGCAGGTTGAAGCGCTCGATCCCGGGGAGCACGGACGCATTGAAATAGCTGCGGCCGTAGATCACCGGCGTGCCGTTTGCGAAATAGACCCGCGTGTATTCCAGCACCGGGTCGCCCTCCGCCAACCCGAGCCGCTGCGCGATCTCCGCGCTGCAGGGGACGAGGCCTTCAAAAAGGATCTTCTTGCTTGGCGTCATGTCCTGCGAACGGATCAGCGTAGAGCAGCTTGTGATGACGGAAAAATTCTGCTTCTGCGGCGTGCGCTCCTTGACAAAGGTGCCCTTGCCCTGAATTTTATAGATGTAGCCCTCGCGCGTCAGCTCCTCGAGCGCCTTGCGCACGGTCAGGCGGCTGCATCCGTACTGGTCGCACATTTCCTTTTCCGTGGAGAGCCTTGCGCCGACCTCCAATTCGCCGGATTTGATCCGGTTGGCCAGCTCGATTTTGATGTACATATATTTCGGAATGTTCTGTACCAGCGTGGAAATTTGTTCCTCGGAAAACATATGATTCATTCTTTTGCCCCTCGACATTCGTTGTGTTTGGGATAGCGCAAGTGGTCTATTGTTCATAATATCTATTGTATTGGTCAAGCACGTGGAAGTCAACAGTTTTTCGGAAAAAAGCGGAAAAACAGATGGGAAAAAAGAAAACAGACGCGCCGAAACCAAATGGAATGCAGCTTGCTTGGCAAAAACGGACAGGAAACATGACAACTTCGCGTTTCGGGGAGAATTCTGCACCTGTCCATGAAAAATTTGTCTTGTTGAAAATGTTCAAAAAAGCGGTTTTTATTTTGTGAATTAAGAGAATTGCAAAGCAAAATGACTGTGCTATAATAAAAATGCCGGGAGGGAATCCTGATTTTTTTCACGCAAACCTGTTATGTTGTCATTACATCTATCTGATTGAACAACATACCCGGCAAGACTGTCAGATCTGGAGGAAAAGAATGGGAAAATTCCATTTGGTCTATTACATCAGCATGGGAACGCCGACGATCGAAGCGTCGCTGGAGAAGGCGGAGACCTATCTGGCGCACGGCGTGAAGGCCCTGCAATTTGACCTGCCGTCGCGCAACCCCTACCGCGAAACGCCCTTTATCCGCGCACGTATGGCCAAGGCGTGGGAAACCTACGGCGGCTATGAGCCCTTCCTGAAGGCGCTCACGGAATTCCGCCGGAAGCATCCGGACTTTGAAATGCAGATGGTGTCCTACGAGGACGTGATCCTCACCATCGGCACGACGAGGTACATTGAATTCTGCAAGCAGAACAACATCCGCACCTGCCGCATTTCCGGCGACGGCGTGATCGAGCGGGCGAGGATGGACATGAACGCGGCGGGCATCGACACACTGACCTTTATCGACTACAATCTGCCGGAAAAGGACGTGGAGTTCGCCGTGCAGACCGGTCGGGCGGTCATGCTGCGCAATGTGCGCGAGGGCATGGAGCCGCGCGACGGCATGGTCAGCTGGGACGAGCGCATCCGCTTCCTGCGCCGGCGTGGCGTGACGGCGCCGATCTACGCAACGGCGGGCATCACCTGCGGCGCAAGCCTTCTGGAGGCGAAGCAGGCGGGCGCGGCGGGCGCGTTTGTCGGCAGCTGCCTGATGAATCTCTGGGACAACGAGCCTGCGATGCTGGCACTGCTGGCAGACCTGGAGCAGGCGGCAAATTCTTGAAAGGAAGTAGGAAATATGGGCATCAAAACGATTTGTTATCTCTCTTTCGGCTATCCGACCATTGAAAAGAGCATTGAAATGGCCGGCTATTACATCGAGGGCGGCTGCGACGCCATCGAGGTCAGCATCCCGCCGAAGGACCCCTACCGCGACAGCGCCTTTTTGCAGGAGCTTTACCGCGTTGCGCTGGCGCAGACCGACGACTACTCGGCCTATCTGGAGGGTGTCGGCCGCATGACCGAGAAATATCCGAACACGGAATTCTTCTTTGTGCTCTACCACGAGGTCATCATGGCCATCGGCGCGGAGAAGCTGGGCGAATTCTGCGAGAAGCACCACATCGTCAACGTCATCTCCGGCGACCTGCACGATCCCGAAGCGATCGCCGCCCTGCGCAAGCACGGCGTTAAGCTGGCGCGCTCGGTCAATTACAAGATGAACGAGGACGACATCCAGCGCTGCATCCATACCGACGGCTTCACCTATATGCAGGCCTTCCCGAGCGAGGGTCAGTATGTCAAGCCCGGCTTTGAGGAGCTGGAGACTTGCATCCGCTATCTGCGCGAGCGCAAGGTTTCCGAGCCGATCTACTGCGGCGCGGGCATCAAATCCCCGGCGGACGCTGCGCGCGTCAAGGCTGCGGGCGGACAGGGCTTCTTTGTCGGAAGCTCCATCATCAAACTGTACGACACGCCGGAAAAGCTCGTTGAGCTGATCCGCGAGTATAAAAAGGCAGCGCAGGACTGACCTGCGCAGAATCAAAAATTTTTTTAGAGGTGTGACATTATGAAAGACTTTTGGTACTATGTTCCGACTCGTGTGAATTTTGGCCCGTCCTGCTTCCAGTATCTGGTGGATACCATCCATCAGTGGGGCACCAAGCCGCTGATCGTCTACGGCGGCGGTTCCATCAAGCGCAACGGCGCGTATGACGCCGTCGTCAGCCGCCTGAAGGAAGCCGGCATCCCCTATGCCGAGATGGGCGGCGTCGCCCCGAACCCGCGCTACGAGTCCGTTCTGGAGGGCAACCGCATCTGCCGCGAGGAAAAGTGCGACATCCTGCTGCCCATCGGCGGCGCTTCCGCCATTGACTGCGCAAAGTCCATCGCCGCGACCGTGAACTACGACGGCGAGCCGTGGGACATCATCAGCAAGAAGGTGCCCGTCGGCAAGGTGCTGCCCATCATCGCCGTCCCGACGCTGGCCGCTGCCGGCTCCGAAATGTCCACCAGCTCCGTCATTTCCCGCATGGACATCAATGAGAAGGCCGGTTATTCCAGCCCGGATATGCGTCCGCGCGCTTCCTTCTCCAACCCGGAATTCACCTTTACCATGCCCAAGAAGCAGACCGCTGCCGGCGTCGCCGACGCGATCAGCCATGTCATGGAGTCCTATTTCTCCAATGTGCCGGAGGCCTATTTGCAGACCAAGTTCGGCGAAGCGATGTTCAACACCCTCTTCCACTACGGTAAGATCGCCTATGACGATCCGACCAACTACGAGGCGCGCTCGAACATCATGTGGACCTGCTGCTGGGCGATCAACGGCCTGACCGTCAAGGGCAATCCCGTCGGCTGGTCCATGCACAAGCTGGAGCATGAGCTGTCCGCCTTCTACGATGTAACGCACGGCGAGGGCCTTGCTGTCATCATGCCCGCATGGCTGACCTGGATGCTCACCGAGGACAATGCCTACCGCTATCTCGGCTATCTGCAGGCTGCCTTCGGCATCGATCCGACCGGCATGGACAAGATGGAAGCGGCGAAGCTCGCCATCGAAAAGACCCGCGAGTATTTCGCTTCTCTGAATCTGCCGCAGCATCTGCGCGATTTCGGTATCGAGGAAGAGATGCTTCCCAAGATGGCGCACGAGGCGGCCATCATCGGCAAGGACTACTTCGCCAAGGCATTCCGCCCGCTCAACGAGCAGTCCGCGCTGGAGATCTACAAGCTGGCATATTGATCCTTCCTCTCTTCCGGCCGGGGCGCTCGGTATTTCCGCGGGCGCCCCGCCCCTTTTCAAAGCTGTGAAGATATGTTGTCATTACAACAATATGCTACATGGAAAAAATAAGAGAAAAGAATGGAATGGTCATAATATTGGAATGGATTTTTGTGTAAAACAGACAAAAATCACAACAATTATTCAGAAGATTTGCTAATTGAAAATTGCGCGACCCGGTGATATGGTTATTATAACATCAATACAACTTACGAAAGTTTGATGTAAATTTTGAGGAGGATGTATCCATGAAAAAGCTACTCGCAGTTTTGCTTGCACTGGTTATGATTGTTTCTCTTGCAGCCTGTGCCGGCAACACGGACCCCAGCACGGATAAACCCGACGATACCAACAACAGCGACAAAACCGAACCCTCCGGCAGCGAAGATGGAAATCCTGAAGTCAACAAGAAGATCGCCATGATCATGCAGCAGGGCGGCCTTGGTGACCAGGGCTTCAACGACACCGCCTACGCCGGACTCATGGCCTGCAAGGACAAGTACGGTCTGGACGTCAACGCCGTGGAATGCACCGACACCACGCAGGGCGAGACCCTGATCCGTGAGCTGTGCGAAGCGGGTTATGGCCTGATCATCAACCTCGAAGCCGGCATCAGCGGCAATATGTACACCGTTGCACTGGATTACCCCGGCATCTACTTCGTCGTTGTCGGCCGTCAGCTCCGCATCAACGCGGTCGACGGTTTCACCGAAACCCCGAAGAACGTCATTGAGTCCTACATCACCCTGAACGAGCACTCCTTCCTCGCGGGCGTCGTCGCCGCCTATGCAGCGACCGACGGCAACACCCTTGTTGAGGGCGTCGGCCAGCACGAGGGCTGCAACATCGGCATCCTGTTCGGCGCAGAGTCCGTCGGCTTCTATCAGTACGGCGACGGCTTCCGTCAGGGCGCACTGTTCTACAACCCCGATGCGAAGGTCTACATCGACTACACCGTCGGCTTCTCCGACACCGCAAACGCACAGAACATTGCCCAGAACATGATCAACAACATGGGCTGCGACGTGATCTGGACCTGCTGCGGCACCGCCGGTCTTGGCGGCCTGGAGGCTTGCCGTCTGAACAATGCGTTCGGCATCGGCGTTGACTCCAACCAGGACGAGGTCGAGCCGGGCTACATCCTGACCTCCGCGGTCCGCGACAACACCTCCCTGATGGAATTCTACATCGGCAAGTACCTCGAGGGTAACCTCGCGCAGACCGAGCCGGATGTCTTCAACCTCTCCAACGGCGGCGTGGACATCACCGACATGAGCGTCATTGCGAAGTATGTGACCGATAAGGACAAGCTCGAAGAGCTCAAGGGCATCATCGAGCAGTGCCGCAAGTGGATCGCCGACGGCACCATCACCGTCTTCGACGCCCGTATGGCGAGCATCGAGAACGACGGCCAGCGTCTGGACGACTGGCTCAAGATCGACGGCAACAACAAGACCTACGCAGAGCTGAACAAGTAATAAACCGACTGTGTATGCCCCGTTGAAGGTACCTCCAGCGGGGCATACCCCCATCATAGGATGCTTTGGTGACGAATATGGATACCATTATTGAAACAAAAAACCTGACGAAAAAGTTCGGAAACTTCACGGCCAACGATCACATCAATCTGGCGGTGAAGGAAGGGGAGATCCGCGCCATCATCGGTGAAAACGGCGCGGGCAAGTCCACGCTCATGAATATGCTCTACGGCATCCTCCAGCCGACGGAAGGAGAGATTTTCTTCCGCGGCAAAAAGGTTGCCATCGCCTCGCCGCGCGATGCGATCGAGCTTGGCATCGGCATGGTGCATCAGCATTTCAAGCTGTCGCCGTCGCTGTCGATCTATGAAAACATCGTTCTGGGAACGGAAACGGTGCGTACCCACAAGATCGGAAAAAAGACCTTCCGCGGCCTGCTGATCGACGAGAAAAAGGAAAAGGCCGAGATCCAGGCGCTTGTGGACAAGTTTAACTTTAATTTGAATATTACCGACAAGGTTTCGGATATTTCCGTCGGCGCGAAGCAGCGCGTGGAGATCCTCAAAATGCTCTACCGCGACGTTGATCTTCTCATTCTCGACGAGCCGACGGCTGTGCTCATCCCGCAGGAGGTGGACGACCTCATCCAGCGCCTGCTCGATCTGAAAAAAGCCGGAAAGACCATCATCATTATCACGCACAAGCTCAACGAGGTGAAAATGTGCGCCGACAACATCACGGTCATCCGTGCAGGCAAGGTCATCGGTACCGTCCCGAACGATGAAAACACCACCGACGAAGATCTGGCGGAAATGATGGTCGGCCGTGCGGTGCTCCTGCGCGTGCAGAAGAGCGGCAAGCCCGTCGGCGAGAAGATCGCCTATCAGGTCAAGAACCTCAGCGCGGTCAACTCCGAGGGCAAGAAAATTCTCAACGACATCAATTTCCGCATCCATGAGAACGAGGTCGTCGGCATTGCGGGCGTGGAGGGCAACGGACAGACCGAGCTGATGCTGGCGCTGACCGGAATGCTGGACGTCTGCCACGGCTCGACCGTAGAGCTGGGCGGCGTGAATATCACGGGCCTGTGGCCGGACGAGCTGAGAAAGCACGAGATCGGCGTGGTGCCGGAGGACCGCTACAAGCAGGGCCTGTGCCTGAACGTACCGGTTTCGGCCAACCTCATCGCCGGCTATCACGGACTCAAGCCCTACTGCAATGGCGGCGTGATGAACCGCCGCGCCATGATGGAAAACCGCGATAAGCTCGTCAAGGAATATGACGTTCGACTGAGCACGAAGGACCCGGCGGTCGGCTCCCTCTCCGGCGGCAACGCGCAGAAGGTCATCATCGCCCGCGAGTTCAGCCGCAAGCCGAAGGTGCTGCTGGTCAGCCAGCCGACGCGCGGCGTGGACATCGGCGCCATCGAGTTCATTCACAACCAGATCCTCAAGATGCGCGACGCCGGAACGGCGGTGTTCATCATTTCCTCGGAGCTTTCCGAGGTCACGGGACTTTCCGACCGCGTGCTCGTGATGTATCACGGCGAGATCGTCGGCGGCTTCCGTTCGGAGGACGTGAGCTTCAATGGGCTGGGACTGTATATGTCCGGCGTGAAGCGCATGACCGCCGAAGAGCTTTCGGAAGAATGAGAGGTTTACGAACATGAAACAAAGACTCCCCGCAAAACGCTCCTCCGGCTGGGGCGGCAATCTCCTTACGGCCACCGGCGACGTGCTGGTGCCTCTGGTGTTCGCCTTTGCCGTCGGCAGCATTTTTTCCCTGATCTGCGGCTGTAATCCTTTCACGCTTTACGGCTATATCATCAAAAAAGCCTTTTTCTCCCTTGGCGGCATCCTCAATACGCTCGGCTATACCACGCCGATCATCATTACCGGCATAGCCACGGCGCTTTCCATCCGCGCGAATATGTACAACATGGGCATTGAGGGCCAGGTGTTCCTCGGCGCCTTCACCGCGGCGCTGGCGGGCTACATGATCAAGGGCCTGCCGCCTGTGCTGCACGTGACGCTGTGCCTGCTCATCGGAGCGGCCTTCGGCGCACTCTATGCCCTCATCCCCGGCCTTCTCAAGGCGAAGCTGCGCGTGAACGAAGTTGTCACGACCGTCATGCTCAACAGCATCGCAACGCAGGTCACGGGCTTCCTGACCCAGAGCTACCTCGGCACGGGCGACGCTTATGCGCACACGGAATTCATCGAGCAGTCCGCGCGCCTTGCCAAGCTGAACAGCAAGTACCGCTGCACGACCGCACTTTTCATCGCGCTTGCCATCTGGCTCGTGCTGTACTTCGTCCTGAAAAAGACCAAGTTCGGCTATGAGATCGACTGCATCGGCAAGCAGTGGGAATTCGCCGACGCCGTCGGTATGCACGTCAGCCGCAAGATCGTCGTGATCTTCGTGATTGGCGGCGCGCTGGCCGGCATCGCGGGCGCGACGGAAATCCTCGGCGTCAACTATAACTTCGTCAGCAGCTTCTCCGCCAACCCCGGCATCGGCTGGGACGGCTTCTTCGTCTGCATCCTTGCGGGCAGCAACCCGGTGGGCATTCTGCTGTTCTCCATTGTCTTCGGCGCCCTGCGCTACGGCGCTCTGGCCGCACAGACCGGTCTGGGCGTGCCGCTTGATCTGATCAATATCATCAAGAGCACGCTGGTCCTGTTCATGGCCATCAAGCTGATCGGCAACAACCGTGAGGCGATCGCGGGCTTCTTCGGCCGCATCTTCCACCGCGCCGCGGCGAAAAAGGAGGACTGAGCATGAATTACTTTTCCCTGTTTCTGAACCTTCTGAATATGACCGTGGAGAACGCGGCGCCCTATCTGCTCATTACCATCGGCGGCGTGTTTGTCGCCAGAGCGGGCGTGTTCAATATCTCCATGGAGGGCTGCACGGAATTCGCGGCCTTTGCGGGCATCCTCTTTGCCTTTGTCACAGGGCAGATCTGGGTCGGCGTGATTGCGGCCTTTGTGATCGCCATTTTGCTCAACTGCCTGTTCTATCTCTTCACCGTCAAGCTCAAGGGCAACCTCAGCGTGGTCGGCAGCGGCATCAACCTGATGGCCGCCTGTATTCCGGCCTGCCTTCTGCAGGCGCTCTACGGCACGCGCAGCAACCTCGTCGCCAGCAATATCATTGACCCGGCGAAGATGATGATCGACGTGCCGGTGCTGCGCAGCATCCCCATTCTGAGCGATATTTTCAACAACCACACGGCGATTACCTACCTGACCTTCCTTGTGGTCATCGTCCTGACGATCGTGATGTACAAGACAAAATTCGGCATTTATGTCCGCGTGACCGGCGAGAGCGTCAACGCCGCGAAGTCCGTCGGCATCAAAACCAACCGGATCAAGTTCCTGTGCCTCATGATCTCCGCCGCGACCTGCGCGCTGGCCGGCCTCAACCTTTCGGTTGAGCAGCTCGGTATGTACACCATCAACATGACGGCGAACCGCGGCTTCATCTGCCTGAGCGCCATCAACTGCGGCAGAAAGGATCCGGAGAAGGCCTGCGTCTACGCGCTGATCTTCGGCTTTGTCCGCGCACTGCAAACCATCATCAACAACTTCGTTCCTGCGGCGATCTCGTCGCTGCTCGGTATCATGCCCTATGTCACGATCATTGTCGTGCTGCTGATCGTCGAGCTGCCCAACGCCCGCAAGAATCATCTGCGCTTCTTTAAGGAAGCCTGACGGGAGGAAAATCCTATGCCCAAAACCGCTGTACTTGTCATTGATATGCAGAAGGACTTCACGCGCCCGGAGGGAAAGTTCTACTATCCCGAAACCACCGGCGAAATGATGAAGACCTTCCCGGAAAAAATCAACAAAATGCGCGACCTCGGCGCGCTCATCGTCATCGTCTATACCGCCCATCCGGCGGACGAAAAGGAGGTCAACCCCGAGCTGACGCGGATGTTCCGCGACGGAAAGAAGGCCTCCCTCGTCGAGGGCTCCGAGGGCGCCGAGCTGGATGAGAACATCCCCTATGACCCCGAACGGGACATCAAGTTCCGCAAGTTTGTGCCGAGTGCCTTCTTCGGCACCGATCTTGCCAAAATTCTGCGGGAACGCGGCGTGGAAAACGTCCTCGTGTGCGGCGTCAAGACCAACGTCTGCTGCCGCGCCACGGCGACGGACGCCTCGGCCTACCGCTTCCGCACCTATATGATCAGCGATATGCTCGGCACGAATACCAAGGAGATCAACGACTTCCATCTGGCGGAAATGACAAAGTATTTTGCCAAGGCCATTTCCTCCGACGAGGTCTGCGAGCGGCTGAAGAACGGAGCGTTCTGATGAAGCGCTACGATTTTACGGTGGTCGGAACGGCGGCGACGGTCAGCATCCTGCGCGTCCGGCAGATGCCGGAGTGCGGCAAGTCCACGCCGGTTTTCGGCGGCGGTCTGGCGGAATATGACAACGGCGGCATGGGGTTGAACATCTGTGCCGGCCTTGCAAAGCTGGGCGCGTCCGTCTACCCTGTGCTGACCTACGCAGACTACCGGCAGCACGATTTTCTGCATGGCTTTGCGCAGGAATACCGGATGCCGGAGGACGGGATCAAGGACCCGCCTGCGCAGGCGCGCGGCACGACCATCATGATCCAGAACGCCGAGAAAAACCATATGACGCTCATCACGGAGTATGAGCACCGTCTGCCGGAGAGCACCTTTTACGGCGTGCAGGAGATGAAGCCGCAGTTCTTCCGCGACAGCCGCTATGTGATCCTCACCGCGCCCATGGCGATGAACACGCAGCCCGCCATCGACGCCATCCGCGCAAGCGGCACGCCGCTGGTGCTGTCCATGCGCAAGGACCCCAACGCTCTGCCCAAGGAAAAGCTCGCGCAACTTCTGGAGCTGAGCACGGTCATCTTCGCGAATGAGACGGAAACGGCATATTTACAGGAAACCTTCGGCCTGAAGAGCGCCTGCGACCTTTTTGAAGGCGGGCGTCTGCAAATTCTGGTCGAAACGCTGGGCGCAGAGGGGAGCCGCGTGTATTACAGATCCGGCACGCGCATTGAGATCACGCAGGCCGGTGTGGTCGCGCCGCAGTGCGAGGAGCCGGAAACGGTCGGCGCAGGCGACGGCTATGTATGTGGCTTCCTGTACGGATTGATCCGCGGTTACGATATGCGCGCGTGCGCCCTGCTGGGCGCAACGGTTTCCTCCTTTGTGCTGGAAAAAGAGGGAAGCATCACCAATCTGCCCACCGAAGCGCAGCTTCTGGCGCGGTATGAAACGATCAGGAGGGATGATTGAAATGGATTGGAATCTGACGGATGGGCGCAAGCTGCTCATCGGCATGATCCACTGCCTGCCGCTGCCCGGAACCTACGGCGCGACGGCAAGCATCGACGAGGTCATCGAGCGTGCGGTCAGCGACGCAAAGACGCTGGAGCGCGCCGGCTTTGATGCGGTCATGGTCGAAAACGAAGATCTGTGCCTGGAGCCGCATATGACCAAGGTGCAGTTTGCGGCCATCAGCATGGTGGCGCAGGCGGTGCGCAGCGCGGTAAAGCTGCCGCTCGGCCTGTGTTGCAGCGCGCTGAACTATGAGGAAGCGCTCTCCATCGCCAAGGTGGTCGGCGGCGACTTTATCCGCAGCCCCATCTTTGTCGATACGGTCATGAATTACAACGGGATCATTACGCCGTGCAGCGGCAAGGTCATCCGCTACCGGCGCGAGATCGGCGCGGAGCACGTGAAGATCCTTGCGGACGTGCAGGTCAAGCATTACTACATGGTCAATCCGTCGGTGGATATTTCCACCTCCGCCAAATGGGCGCAGCATCAGGGCGCGGACGCGGTGATCGTCACGGGCTGCTCCACCGGTGTGGAAACGGCCTCGTCCGATCTGGAAAAGGTCAGAAAGAGCATCTCCATTCCCGTTGCCGTCGGCAGCGGCGTCACCGAGAAGAACATTGCCGAAAAGATGCGCACGGCGGACATCCTCATCATCGGCACGACCCTGCGCAAGGGCGGCAAGATGTCCGAGCCCATCGACGAGGCGCAGGCGCGCGCGATCCTGCGTGCGGCCGGCCGGGAGGTAGAGGCATGAGATACCGCACGCTCGGCAGGACGGGCTTTCAGGTTTCGGAGATCGGCCTCGGCGGCGAATATCTGGAGGGCCAGCCCCTGAAGCAGGTCTGCGATACGGTGGACGCTGCGATGGACGCGGGCATCAATCTGCTCGACTGTTTCATGTCCAACCCGGAGATCCGCTCCGACCTCGGCACGGCGCTCAAGGGCAAGCGGGACAAGATGTACATTCAGGGCCATTTCCGTTCCATCTGGAAAAACGGACAGTATGGCCGGACGATGGACGTCAAGGTCGTGCGGGAATTCTTTGAGGATCTCCTGCGGCGGATGCAGACGGATTATATCGACCTCGGCATGATCCACATGATCGACAACGCGCAGGAATATGACGAAATTTTCAACGGCCCGATTTTGGAATACGCGCTGGAACTCAAGCAGAAGGGCGTCATCCGCGCGCTGGGTGTGAGCTGCCACAATCCCGTGCAGGCGCTGCGCGCGGCCAAGACCGGCCTGATCGACCTGATGCTTTTCAGCGTCAATCCCGCCTATGACGTCCTGAACGAAAACGCGGAGCGTCCGCGCAAGCTCGACAACCGCTTCTTCGATTCCATGCAGCAGCTCGGCGGCATCAACCAGGTGCGCGAGGAGCTGTACCGCTACTGCGAGCTGCACGGCGTGGGCATTACGGTCATGAAATCGCTGGCCGCGGGCGCGCTGCTGTCGGACAAGACCTCGCCCTTCGGGCGCGCCATGACCGTGCAGCAGTGTATGCACTATGCGCTCTCCCGCCCCGGCGTTGCGAGCGTGCTGGTCGGGATGCAGTCGCCGGAGCAGGTGGCCGACTGCCTGCGCTACGAAACGATGACGCAGGAGGAGCTGGACTATTCCTTCCTCTTTGCCGCCGAACCAAAGTTTTCCATGCAGGGCCGGTGCATGTACTGCAACCACTGCCTGCCCTGCGCCAAGCACATCAACATCGCGCAGCTGAGCAAGTATCTGGACATGGCGCTTCTCGACGGCGTCACGCCCACGCTTCAGGGCCACTATGATGCGCTGGAGCATCACGCGGGCGAGTGCATCGCCTGCGGCCGCTGCGAGACGCAGTGTCCCTTCGGCGTGCCCATCATGCAGCGCATGAAGAAGGCGGAAGAACTGTTCGGAAAGTAAGAAAAATAACAAGGCCGCCGGTGCTTTTCGCGCCGGCGGCCTTGCTTTATTCTACTGCGATCTCCTTGATCTCCAGCTCGTTTCCCTGCTGCAAATAGGTCTCCTCGCTGCCGCAGTACGGGCAGGTCTTGCCCTGCGGCACGGTGGGATAGGTCTGCCCGCAGGCAGTGCAGTAGGTGACGGCGGGAATCTGCTCCACCGTCAGCTCGCACCCTTCCAGCATGGGCACCCGCTTGCAGTTCCAGTTCCAGACGTCGGTCAGGTAGGATGGGATCACGGTGGAGACCTCTCCGATCTGGAGCGTCACCCGGCGGACATGGCTTGCCTGATTTTCCTCTGCGATTTTGACCACACTGTCCGCGATGTGGAAAACCACGCCCAGCTCGTGCATCCTTTAATCCTTGTTTCCGCCCAGCTTGGTGACGACGGTCTGGCCGAGGCGCTTGAAGGCCATGGGCAGGATGCCCTTCACCTTGTCCTCCGCCTTCATCATCTTCGAGCACTCCGGGTGGTCGCGCTTGAGGTGGATCGCGTCAAAGACGCACTTGGTGGTGCACACGCCGCAGCCGATGCACTTGTTGGGATCGACCCAGCTTGCACCGCAGCCGAGGCAGCGGGCGGTTTCGATCTTCACCTGTTCCGCTGTCAGCGTTAGGTTGGGGTCGCGGAAGGAATGAATCGCGTCGATGCGCCCGTCCACGCCGGCGGTCTGCCGCGCGGCGGTGTCGTAGCCTGCCAGCTTCACATTGTCCTTGTCGAGCATGTTGAAGTCGCGGCGGTTGCGGCCGATGGTCAGGCTGGCGCCCGGATGGACATAGCGGTGCAGCGATTCCGCGGCGCACTTGCCTTCCTCGATGGCGTCGATGACGAATTTCGGGCCGTGGTATACGTCGCCGCCGACGAAGATGTCCGGCTCCGCGGTCTGGTAGGTCAGCGCGTCCGCGACGGGGTAGCTGCCGCGGTGGAATTCCACCCGGCTGCCCTCCAGCAGGCCGCCCCATTTGATGGCCTGACCGATGGCAAAAATCACATGATCCGCTGCAAGCTCCATGGTTTCGGCCTCGTCGTAAACCGGCGAGAAGCGCTTGGTTTCCGGGTCGATGGTGCGCAGACACTTCTTGAACACCACGGCGGTGACATGGCCGGCTTCGTCGGTCTTGAGCTCCTTTGGGCCCCAGCCGTTGCAGATGTCGATGTGCTCGGCGAGGGTCTCCTCCACCTCGTCCTTGGAGGCGGGCATGGTTTCGCGGGCTTCCAGGCAGACCATGGACACCTTCTCTGCGCCGAAACGGGAGGCGGTGCGGGCGCAGTCCACGGCCACGTTGCCGCCGCCGACGACCACGACCTTGCCGTCCATATGCTGATTTTCATCCTCCAGCGCATCGTGCAGGAAGTTCACCGCGATGCTCGTGCCGAGCGCGTGGTCGCCCGCCACGCCGGGATAGCGGCCGCCCTGGCAGCCGATGGCGATATAGAAGGCCAGATAGCCCTGCTCGCGCAGCTCGGGGATGGTCACATCCTTGCCGACCTCCACGCCGCAGCGGAATTCCACGCCAAGCTCGCGCAGCACGTCGATCTCCGCGGCGATCACGTCCTTTTCCAGCTTGAAGGAGGGGATGCCGTAGGTCATCATGCCGCCGGGCTTCTCGTTCTTTTCAAACACCGTGGGCTTGTAGCCCTTCGTCGCCAGATAGTAGGCGGCGCTCAAGCCGGCTGGGCCGCCGCCGATGATGGCGATTTTCTGCGTCCAGTGCGTTTTCTGGTTGGAGGCGATGACGACCGGGGGAATGTAGCGCGTTTCGGCCTTGAGGTCCTGCTCGGCGAGGAACTTCTTCACCGCGTCGATGGACACCGCCTGATCGACGTTTCCTCTGGTGCAGGCGTCCTCGCAGCGCTTGTTGCAGATGCGGCCGCACACGGCGGGGAAGGGGTTGTCCTTCTTGATCAGGGCAAGGGCCTCCTGATATTTTCCCTGCGCCGCCAGCTTCAGGTAGCCCTGTACGCTCACGTGCGCGGGGCAGGCGGTCTTGCAGGGCGCGGTGCCCTTGTCATAGCAGTTTTTCCGGTTGTTGTCCCGGTAGTCCGGGTCCCAGTGCTCCGGGCCCCACTTGATGGCATTCGGCAGCTCGTGCTTGGGGTAGGTGACGGCCTTGCCCTCCTTGTCGCAGAGCTTCTGGCCGAGGCGCACCGCGCCGGCGGGGCAGTATTCCACGCACTTGCCGCAGGCGACGCAGTTTTCCTTCGTCACCTCCGCGGTGTAGGCGGAGCGGGAGAGGTTGGGGGTGTTGAAGAGCTGGCTGGTGCGCAGCGCGTTGCAGATCTGCACATTGCAGTTGCAGATGCCGAAGATCTTGTTCTCGCCGTCGATGTTCGTGATCTGGTGGACGAAGCCGTTGTCCTCGGCCTTGCGGAGGATCTGCATGGCTTCTTCGTAGGTGATGTCGTGGCCCTTGCCGGTTTCGCGGCAGTAGTCGGCAAAATCGCCCACACCGATGCACCAGCACTCGTCGTCGTCCGCGCAGCCCTCGCCCATTACGGCACGGCTGGCGCGGCAGGAGCAGCGGCCCACGCCGATGTGGCCCTCGTATTTTTTCAGCCAGTAGGACAGATGCTCAATGTCCAGCGTCTGGTTCTCCATGGAGATCGCCTTTTCCACGGGAATCACGTGCATCCCGACACCGCCGCCGCCCGGCGGCAGCAGGTGGGTCACGCCCGCCAGCGGGATATAGGTCATCCGCTCAAAGAAATAACCGACCTCCGGATGCTCGCGCAGACGCTTGTTGCCCTCCGGGCCCTCTTCCATATTGAACAGCTCTGCGCTGCCGGGGACGAACATGGGCAGGATGTACCGCCGCTCGGAGGGCGGCGCGGTGCGGCCGTTGTGGTCGTAGTGGTAGCCGTAGTCGTATTCCAGCAGGCCGATGTAGCTCATCTCGTCCAGCAGCTCCTGAAAATGCGGCTTGTCCTCTTCCTTGACCTTGTTCATTTTCCAGAGCTGCTCGACGGTGTAGGGCGTGCGCAGCTTCATGGACAGGGCGACGTCCGCCATCTCATCGGTGACGATGGAGGCAAGGCCCCAGTATTCCGGGTCGTCGGAGGTGAGGCCCTTGAGCTTGTGATCCACAACGTCTGTGATCTTCTTTCCCAGCTTCAGAATTTTCTCGCGGGGGGCGGGGTCGCCCTGAAAGGGCGGATGAAAAGCCCGGTTTTTCAGTTCCTCGTCGATCATTGCATTAACTCCTCTTTCTCTTTCCAGTTTTGAATGGTCTGTGCGAGCCACTGGACCAGCGCGTCTACGCCTTCGCCGGTCTTGGCGCTGATGGGGAAGATGCGGATGTTGGGATTGCGCTTTTTCGCGTACTCGGTGACCTTGTCCATGTCAAAGTCAAAGTACGGCAGAACGTCGATTTTATTGATGACCATGACGTCGCAGACCTGGAATACCAGCGGGTATTTGAGCGGTTTGTCGTGCCCCTCCGGGACGGAGAGGATCATCATGTTCAGGGCCGCGCCGGTGTCGAATTCCGCCGGGCAGACCAGATTTCCCACGTTTTCAAGGATGATGAGATCCAGATTTTCCGTTCCGAGCTGGTCGATGCCCTGCCGGGTCATGTCCGCGTCCAGATGGCACATCCCGCCGGTGTGGAGCTGAATGACCTTTGTGCCGGTGGCGGCGATGGTCCCGGCGTCCACGTCGGAGTCGATGTCCGCCTCCATGACACCCGCACGGATGCCCGCGGGCAGCGCTTTGAGCAGGCGGGTCAGCGTCGTCGTCTTGCCGGAGCCGGGCGAGGACATCAGATTGACCAGAAAAACGCCCTGCGCTTTCATTTCGCGGCGCAGCGCCTCGGCGTCGGCGTTGTTGTCGGCAAACACGCTCTGCTTTACCTCAATGATGCGATAGGGATCCATGGCGGCCTCCTCCGTTTTCGTTGGCTAACTTATTTCTATTATAGCTTGCCAAAACGGGAATGTCAATTTGAAGTGATCGCCATGAAAAATCCCTTCATTTGCAAAAGTAAATGCAACCCAGCCATTGCATTTAGTCTTACAAATCTCAGTGTTGCATTTACTCGTACAAACGCAGGTGTAAGTTTCATCACACCCTGAAAAATAAGAACTCCAGAATCAAATTTAGATTCTGGAGTTCTCGTTTTTATCCGAACAATTCGTCCAGCTTCTCTTGGAGCGTTCCTTCCTTTGCGAACCTTGAATACGGTATCATGCTCTTCTGGTGGTTGGAGAAGAACAAAGACCTCTCCACCAAGCAGTTAGTTGAGGAACTATATGTCCTCATCTGCAACCGCATCAGTGACCCAATCACATACCAAGAACTGAAAGATGGGACTTGATACCAAGGGCATCATTCCAGTCCAAGTTTAATAGAACAGGGCGCCGAAAAGAGCCGAAGGCAACTTCGGCCTCTTTTCATGCCCAAATTGTAGAACATTGTGGTATTATGGGATAGAAAAAAATTTGAAAAATATGTGAGATTTGAGTTCAAAAGTTGTGTATATAGGTGAAAGGGTAAGTT
>UQWH01000044.1 GCA_900544705.1 uncultured Eubacteriales bacterium
TTTGACAAGCTGACTACAAAATTGCAAAATAAAATTCTGTAGTTATATTTTGCAATTTTGGCCGCTGCGGCGGGTTATCGAACGCGAAAGGGAACCCTGACGGTTCCCTTTCACTCTTTCTTTCCCTCCGTAACCTTGGGTCAGATAAGTCTTTCGACAGTCTAAAAGCTGCACGGCGACTGCCGTGCAGCTTTTCAGTTTGTCTTTTTTCCTTTAATTCTCCGCTTCTTTCACGACCGCCGTGCCCTCGACGAGATTCGCCGTGACGAGCGTGCCGTGAATGGCCATCTGCCGCTCCAGAAGGTCGGTCAGGATGACCATGTCCCCGTCGATGTCGATGCGCATGACATTGGGCATCGCGACGGTTTCCGGGGAGATCTTATTTTTATACACCGTGGAAAGGCACATTTTGCTTCCTCCTTTACTTGAGCGAGGCCAGCACCGCCGACAGGCGCACATTGCCCTTTTCGAACTCCGAAACGGCGGCCAAGACCTGCTGTGAAGCGGCCTCGTTGCCCAGCTCGCCCAGCTTCTTTGCCAGACCCTCCAGCTCGCGGGCGTGGGCGGCGTTGTGGTTGATCATATACTGCATCAGCGCAAGCGTTTCCTGCATGGCGTCGCAGCCGCCGCAGTCGTGGCAGTCATGCGCGCAGTCGTGCTCGTGGCTGTGGTCGTGGCCATGCTCGTGGGGATGGGCATGCTCGCCGTCCTCGTGGTGGAAACGAAGCTTCCAATTCTGCTGTTTCATAATGCATACGCTCCTTCGCGTTTGAATTTGCCTTTATTATACCCCCAAACGCGCCGCTTGTCAAAAACAATCTTGCAAAGCCGCCGCAGAAATGATAAAATATAGTACTAAAACAAAATGCGGAGGACAACCTCTTTGGAAACAAAAACGACCATCATTCCGGCGCAGGCGCTGGAGCGTCAGGCCGCGATCTGCGGCGAAATTCAGGAATACTGGCAGGTGCAGGGCGTGACCCCGCTTGCCTTTGTGGATACCTACGGCTGCCAGCAGAACGAGGCGGACTCCGAGCGCATCCGCGGGATGCTGCAATGCGCGGGCTACGGCTTCACGGACACCGAGGAGAGCGCGGACGTCATCGTCCTGAACACCTGCGCCGTCCGCGAGCACGCCGAGCAGCGCGTGTTCGGCAACGTCGGCGCGCTGGTGCATACCAAGCGCCGCCACCCGCGGCAGAAGATCTTCGTCTGCGGCTGCATGATGGGCCAGCCGCAGGTGGCCGAGCGCATCAAAAAATCCTATCCCCACGTGGACGGCGTGTTTTCCACGCACCATCTGTGGCAGTTCCCGGAGCTGCTGCTGCACGTGCTGACGACCGGCAAGCGCATTTTTGCCACGGAGGATTCCGCCGGCTCCATCGCCGAGCATATCCCCGTCGCACGGACGAACACGCTCAAGGCATGGGTGTCCGTGATGTACGGCTGCAACAATTTCTGCTCCTACTGCATCGTGCCCTACGTGCGCGGCCGTGAGCGCAGCCGCCGCCCGGAGGACGTGCTGGAGGAGTGCCGCGAACTGGTCGAATCAGGCTACAAGGAGATTACCCTGTTGGGTCAGAACGTCAATTCCTACGGCAAGGATCTGGACTGCGGCGTGGACTTTGCCGACCTCATGGCGCAGGTCGCGGAGCTTCCGGGCGAATTCCGCCTGCGCTTCATGACCTCGCACCCCAAGGACGCCAGCCGCAAGCTCTTTGACACCATTGCAAAATACCCCAAGATCTGCAAGCAGTTCCACCTGCCCTTCCAGTCCGGCAGCGACCGCATCTTAAAGCTGATGAACCGCCGCTACACGGCAGAGCAGTATCTCTCCCTTGTGGACTACGGCCGCAGCCTGATGCCGGAGCTGGTGCTGACGAGCGACGTCATCGTGGGCTTTCCCGGCGAAACCGAGGAGGATTTTGAGGATACCATCCGCCTGATCGAGCGCGTGCGCTACGACGCGCTGTTCACCTTTATTTTCTCTCCGCGCGAGGGCACGCCCGCCGCGAAAATGGACGACCCCACGCCAAGGGCGGACAAGAACCGCCGCTTCGACCGCCTCGTCGCGGTGCAGAACCGTATTTCCGAGGAAAAGCACCGCGCCTACATCGGCAAAACCGTCCGGGTCCTCGTCGACGGGCGCGACGGCGAGCAGCTCACCGCCCGCACGGACGGCGGCCGCCTCGTGCGCTTTGCGGGCGACGACAGCCTGATCGGACAATTTCTGGACGTAGAGATCACGGACTGCACCACGTGGAGTCTGGTTGGAATTCTGAAGAAATAGACAGGAGAAATCACCATGGCCGAGCTGACGCCGATGATGCGGCAATATCTGGAGATCAAGCAGCGGCACCCCGACTGCCTGCTCTTTTTCCGTCTGGGCGATTTCTATGAAATGTTCTCCGAGGACGCGCGTCTTGCCTCGAAGGAGCTGGATCTCACCCTGACGACCCGCGACCGCGGCAAGGAAAAGGAGGAGCAGACGCCCATGTGCGGCGTGCCCTTCCATTCCGCCGAGAGCTATATCGCGCGTCTGGTCGCGCGGGGCTATAAGGTCGCCATCTGCGAGCAGATGGAGGACCCGGCGCTGGCCAAGGGGCTGGTCAAGCGGGACATCATCCGCATCGTCACCCCCGGCACGGTCACGGAAAGCTCCATGCTCGACGAGAGCCGCAACAACTACTTCGCCTGCGTCTACGGCGAGGACGGCAGCTTCGGCCTGAGCTTCTGCGACGTTTCCACGGGCGCGTTTTACGCCACCGTGGCCGAGGGCGAGCAGGCCGTGGAGCGGATGCTCTCGGAGCTGGGACGCTTCGCCCCGGCGGAGATCCTGCGCGGCGGCACGGCGCGCACCTGCGCCGAGCTGACCGAGGCCATCTCCGAGCGTCTGGGCTGCTGCGCGGACGTGGGAGAGGACGCCCTGTTTGAAGAAAAAACGACCGCCGAAACGGTCGAAAAGCAGTTCGGCGCCTCGCTGGACGCGCTGGGCATCGCCCAGCTTCCCGTGGTCTGGAAGAGCGCGGGCGCGCTGCTTTACACCCTGCGGGAATTGCAGCGCACGAGCCTTGCGCACGTACGCGAGCTGGAATTTTATGTCAGCGGACGTTTTCTGGAGCTGGATCTCACCGCCCGGCGCAATCTGGAGCTGACGGAAACCATGCGCGGCGGTGAAAAGCGCGGCAGCCTTCTGTGGGTGCTGGACAAAACAAAAACCGCCATGGGCAGCCGCCTGCTGCGAAGCTGGCTGGAAAAGCCCCTGCTCAGCCCGAAGCGCATCAACGCGCGCCTTGCCGCCGTGGAAGAATTGGCGGGCGACACCGTACGCCGTGAGGATATCGCGGAACTCCTGCGCGAGGTATCCGATCTGGAGCGCGTGATGGCGCGCGTCGTCACCGGCACGGCCAACGCCCGCGATCTCGTTTCCTTTGAGACCGGCTGCCGCCCGCTGCCGGAGCTGCACGAAAAGGCCGCCGCGCTGCACGCGCCGCTGTTCGGCGTGCTGGCGGAAGAGCTGGACGATCTTTCCGACCTGCGCACGCTCGTCGCGGCGTCCATCGTGGACGAGCCGCCCTTCACCCTGCGCGAAGGCGGGCTGATCCGCAAGGGCTACAACGCCGAGCTCGACCGCCTGCGCGACATTGTTTCCGGCGGCACGGGCACGCTGGCAAAGATCGAGACGGAGGAAAAGGAAAAAACCGGTATCCGCAACCTGCGCGTGGGCTACAACCGCGTGTTCGGCTACTACATCGAGGTGGCCAAGGGGCAGGTCTCCATGGTGCCGGAGCATTACATCCGCAAGCAGACGCTTGCCAACGGCGAGCGCTACATCACGCCGGAGCTAAAGGAGCTGGAAAGCGAGATCCTCACGGCGAAGGATCGCATCGCGGCGCTGGAATACGAGCTGTTTACGGACGTGCGGCTGAAGCTGGCAGATCAGGCCGCACGGGTGCAGCGCACCGCGCGCGCCACGGCCTGCATGGACGTGCTGACGAGCCTTGCCGCCGTCGCGGTCAAGAACAATTACTGCCGCCCGGAGATCGACCTGTCCGGCGAGATCGCGATCAAGGACGGCCGTCACCCGGTCGTCGAACAGATGCTCAAGGGCAGCCTGTTCGTCCCGAACGACACCACGCTCGACGGCGGCGCGAACCGCGTCGCCATCCTGACCGGTCCGAACATGGCCGGCAAATCGACCTATATGCGTCAGGTCGCGCTGATCGTCCTGATGGCGCAGATCGGCAGCTTCGTCCCGGCGAAGTCCGCGCGCGTCGGCATCGTCGACCGCATCTTCACGCGCATCGGCGCATCGGACGACCTGTCCTCCGGCAAGTCGACCTTCATGGTCGAGATGACCGAGGTCGCGGAGATCCTCAAAAACGCCACCGCCCGCAGCCTGCTGATCCTCGACGAGATCGGCCGCGGCACCTCCACCTTCGACGGCATGGCCATCGCGCGCGCGGTGCTGGAATACGCCGCCGACCGCAAGCGGCTGGGCGCAAAGACGCTTTTTGCCACGCACTACCACGAGCTGACCGACATCGAGCGGGAGCTGGACGGCGTGCGCAACTATAACATCGCCGTGAAAAAGCGCGGCGGCGACATCCTCTTCCTGCGCAAGATCGTCCCCGGTGCGGCCGACGATTCCTACGGCGTGGAGGTCGCGAAGCTGGCCGGTCTGCCCGACCGCGTCATCACCCGCGCCAGAGAGCTTCTCAAGGAGCTGGAAAGCGGCGCGCCGGTGCGCACCGTCACCGTGGCCGCCTCCGATCAGCTCTCCATCACCTCGATGGAAAACGACGCCCTGCGCCGCAAGCTGGAATCCATCTCCGTCGAAACGCTCACGCCCATCGAGGCGATGAACGCCCTGTACGAACTCAAGCAAATGCTGTAAGGAGGTTTCCCATGAAGCCACTGTTCCCGCGCGGCGCCGTCGCGCCGAAGAAGGGCACGCTGCTCGGCGGCGCGGTCTATCTGCTGGTCTATCTGTTCGGCCTGCGGCTGCTGCTCGCCCCGCTGATGCAGCTTCTGAATGTCGACATCACCACCGAATACGGCGCGTATCTTGCAAATGTGGTCTTTTTCTCGCTCAATTTCATCTGCGTCGCACTGATCTTCCGCCGGTTTCTCTTCGATTCCTTCGCCCCGCTGAAGGAGCGGCGGCTGGGCTGGTTCTTCCTCGCCGTCGGCATCGGCTACGGCATCTGCGTGATTTCCTCCAACCTGCTGACGCTCGTATATACCCTTCTGGGCGTCCTGCCGGACAATCTCAATAACGAAACCGTCGGCGCCATGCTCACGGAGCACGCCGGCACCATGCTGCTGTTTACCTGCATTTTCGCGCCCGTCACGGAGGAATGTCTGTTCCGCGGCGTGCTGTTCGGGCCCTTCGTCCGCAAATGTCCGTGGCTGGGCTACCTGCTCTCGGCGCTGCTGTTTTCCTTTATCCATATTATGAACAGCATCGGCGCGCAGTCCGTGCGCGATCTTCTGCTCTGCTTCCTGCAATATGTCCCCCTGAGCCTCGCTCTGTGCTGGGTCTACCAGAAAACAAAGAGCATCTGGGGCTCCATCGTGCTGCACTGCGCGGTCAACACCATCTCCTGCCTTGCGCTGCTGGCTTCCTCCATGGCGCAGGCGCTGGAGCGATTCAACTTCTGAGTTAGGAGCGCATCCATGCCTAAGATCCAACAGCTTTCGCCCCATGTGGCGGATCTCATCGCCGCCGGCGAAGTCGTCGAGCGGCCGGCCAGCGCCGCCAAGGAGCTGGTCGAAAACGCCATCGACGCCGGCGCAAAAAATGTCACCGTCGAGCTTCAGAACGGCGGCATGACCTTTCTGCGCGTCACGGACGACGGCTGCGGCATCCCCGCCGATGAGGCGGAAACCGCCTTCCTCCGCCATGCCACGAGCAAGCTGCGGCAGGCTTCCGATCTGGAGGCCATCCACACGCTGGGCTTCCGCGGCGAAGCGCTGGCGGCGATCTCCTCCGTTTCGCGCATCGACCTGCTGACCAAGACCGCGGACGCGCGGCTCGGCGTGAGCCTGCATCTGGAGGCCGGGAAGGTCATGCAGCGCGAGGAGGCCGGCTGCCCCGACGGCACGACCATCATCGTGCGCGACCTGTTTTTCAACACCCCCGCGCGCATGAAATTCATGAAGCGCGACAGCGTCGAGGGCTCGGCGCTGCTGGCCGCGGTGCAGCGGCTGGCCGTGGCGCACCCGGAGGTGTCCTTCCGGGTGATCAAGGACGGCGAGGAGCAGCTGCACACCTCCGGCGACGGGCAGCTGCTCGGCGCGATCTACGCGGTGTTCGGCCGTCAGGTCGCGAAAGAGATGATCCCGGTGGACAGCCATTGGGAGAAAAACGCCCTGACGGGCTTCGTTTCCCGTCCCACAGCCACGCGCGGCACGCGCGCAAATCAGCTCTTTTTCGTCAACAGGCGGCACATCCGCTCCAAGACGCTCACCGCCGCGCTGGAAGAAGCCTACCGCAACCGCATGATGGTCGGACGCTTTCCCTCCTGCGTGCTGCACCTGTCGGTGCCGGAGCACCTGGTGGACGTGAACGTCCACCCCGCCAAGACCGAGGTCAAATTTCTCAACGAGCGCGAGATCTTCGACTGCGTGCGCTACGGCGTACAGGGCGCGCTGGACGGCGACGCAGGCCGTGTGGAAATGAAGCTGGACGGCCGTTCCGGCGGCACGCACACCGCCCCAAAGCAGGACTTTTTCCGCACGATGAACGCGGAGGAGTACAAGGTCTTTGCACAGGCCGTGCAGGATATGCCGCGCATACAGCCCGGCGCCGCCGCCATGGACGCGCTGAAAAGCCCCAACCGTTTTGCGTCCGCATCGACCGCCCCGCTGCGGGAAGCCACCAAACCGGCGGAACGGTCAAAGCCGTCCCCTACAGATATAAATGAATTTTCCGTTTCCGACAAATCTGCGGGTTCTGATCCCGCCGCACAAAATTCCGCCCCCACCGGCGCGGCCGGTCTCCCACAATCCCTTGTAGGGAACGGTCCTGACCGTTCCGCTGCTGGCACCCCCGCCGTACCGGATTCCGCTCCCATCGAGCAGACCGAGCTTCCCCTCACCGCGCAGGACTGGCGCATGGTGGGCGAAGCCTTCGACACCTATATTCTCGTCGAGCAGGGCGAAGACCTTCTGCTCATCGACAAGCACGCCGCGCACGAGCGCATCCTCTTTGAAAAGCTCCGCGCGAGCCGCGAGCCCATCCTCCCCCAGCTTCTTTTACAGCCCATCGTCTGCACACCGGAGCGCGAGGAGACCGCGATCCTGCTGGAAAACGCGCCGCTTCTGGCGGAATTCGGCTATGAATTCACGGACTTCGGCGGCGGCAGTCTGGCCCTGCGCCAGATCCCGGCGGAGCTTGACCCCTCCGAGGCCGCCGCAAGCCTGACCGCGCTGGCAGGCGAGCTGCTGGCCGGACGGCACCTGGCACCGGAGGGCCTGCGCGACAATCTGCTGCACACCGTCGCCTGCAAGGCGGCGATCAAAGGCTCCCGCCACACCGACGAAAAGGAAAAGCTGGCGCTGGTGCAGGAGGTCCTTTCCCGCGACGACATCCGCTACTGCCCGCACGGCCGCCCCGTCTGCATCCGCCTGACGCGCGCCCAGCTGGAGCGGCAGTTCAAGAGGGCGTAAGATGGACCACATCGTCTGTATCGTCGGCCCGACGGCTTCGGGCAAGACGCGTCTTTCCGTAGAGCTGGCGCTGGCCATGGGCGCGGAGATCGTGTCCTTCGACTCCATGCAGCTCTACAAGCGCATGGACGTCGGCACGGCCAAGCCAACGCAGGAGGAGCGCCGCGGCGTGCCGCACCATATGCTGGATGTATTTGAGCCTGACGAGCCCTGCTCGGTCAGCCGCTATGTCGAGCTGGCGGATAGCTGTGTGCAGGACATTCTCGCGCGCGGAAAGCCGGTCGTTCTGGTCGGCGGCACGGGGCTGTATGTCGACGCGCTCATCGCCGGGCGCAGCTTCGCACCCTATCCGCAGACCGGGCGGCGCGAGGAATTGAACCGCATCGCGGACGAACAGGGCATAGAGGTCCTGCTGGAGCGTCTGCGCGAGGCCGATCCGGAGTCCGCCGCGCGGCTGCATCCCTCGAACCGCAAGCGCATCATCCGCGCGCTGGAGGTCTGGCTGGAAACCGGCAAGACCATCACCCAACACAATCTGGAAACGCAGGCGCAGCCGCCCAGGTACACCCCCGTCTGGCTGGGGCTGAACTTCCCCGACCGCGCGCAGCTCTATGCGCGCATCGACCTGCGCGCAAAGCAGATGTTTGACGAGGGGCTCGCCGCGGAGGTGCAGGCGCTTCTCGCCTCCGGCGTGCCGGACAATGCGACGTCCATGCAGGCCATCGGCTACAAGGAGGTCGTCCGCGCACTGCGCGGCGAGTGCTCCATGGACGAGGCGCTGGCCGAGGTGCAGCAGTCCTCCCGGCGCTACGCCAAGCGGCAGCTCACCTGGTTCCGCCGCAACGAAGCCGTCCGCTGGCTGGACGCAGGGCTTCCGTTTTCCGAACTTTTTTCTGCCGCCCGGCGGGAAATTTCCTTTTTCGACAGGACAACTTGATAAAATACAGGTATTACTTATAGAAATGAGGTAATACCTATGGCAAACACGGAAAATTTGCAGGATCTGATTCTGAACGAGGTGCGCAGGGAGCATATGCCCGTCACACTGTTTCTGATGAACGGCTTTCAGCTCAAGGGCATCGTGACCGGCTTTGACAGCTTCACCGTCATCCTCAGCTCGGAGGGACGGCAGCAGATGATCTACAAGCACGCGATCTCCACGCTCGTTCCCCTGCAGCCGGTGCATATCGGCGGATAAGCGCCCGGCTGCCCTGCATTTTTGAGGACAGAGTATGAAAAAGCAGGGTGAACTTTACTTAAAAATCATATCCATTGTACTCGCGGCGGTCGTGCTGGCGTATGTGCTGTTTTCGGTGCTGTTCAAGTCCGGCAGCAGCTACGCCCTGACCGCGGCAGTGCGCTGCGAAGTCGGCGACGGGATGACCGTTTCCGGCTTTGTGGTGCGTTCCGAGAAAATTCTGACGGCGGATCAGTCCATCGTAGTCTGCGAGCTTGCCGAGGGCGAGCACGTCGGCGGCGGACAAGCCGTCGCCACGGTCTACCAGTCGGCCGAAGCGAGAGCCCAGCGGATGGAGCTGCTGCGCCTGCAAACCCAGCTCGACCAGCTGAACTACGCCTCCGAGGGTCTGGGCAACCGCGACGATTCCTCGCTCGATCTTCAGATCCGCGAGCTTCTGGTGCAGTCGTCGCAGTATGTGCAGTCGCAGCAGCTTTCCTCCGCCCTGACCGCGGCGGAATCGCTTCAGTCCATGGTGCTGCGCCGCAGCATCTCAGAAGACGACGGCGCGCGCGTCAACACCCGCATCACCGAGCTTTCCGCCCGCATTGCGGAGCTGAGTGCCGCAGCCGGGCAGACGCAGTCCGTCACGGTGTCCTCCTCCGGCTATTTCTCCGCAGCGGCGGATGGGCTGGAAGCTATTCTGACGCCGGAGGCCGTGCTGGAGATGAACGTCGCCCAGCTCCGCAAGCTGCAAAGCGAAACCACCGCCGCCCCCGCAAGTGCCTTCGGCCGCCTGATCCTTGGCCAAAAATGGTACTTCGCCGCCGAGGTCCCCGCCGACCGACTGGAGGGTCACTATGAGGGCGACCGTTTAACGGTGAATTTTTCCGGGGAATCCCTGCAAAACCTCACGATGACGATAGAACGCATCGGAGAGAACGAGGACGGCAGCTGCGTGCTGGTGCTCTCCTGCGAACGGCTGATGCAGAAGATCAGCGCGCTGCGCCGCCAGACGGCGGACATCATCTTTGAAACCTACACGGGTCTGAGCGTGGAGCCGCAGGCGCTTTACTATGTGGACGGCGCCGCCGGCGTGTACGTGCTGGAAGGCGTGCGCGCCCGCTTCAAGCCGGTGAATATCTTATATGAATATGCAGACGGCTACGTGGTCGAACTGGACAAGTCCGACACGGACAACCTCTGGCCGGAGGACGAGATCATCCTGACCTCGGACGACATCTATAACGGGAAGGTGCTTGAATGATTACAGAAAATATCCGGAAGATCCGGGAAACTATGGCGCGCGCCGCGCTGGCCGCAGGCCGGCGGCCGGAGGACATTCTCCTGTGCGCCGCAACGAAAATGAACGATTCCGCGCGTGTCCGCGAGGCCATCGCCGCAGGTGTGGACTGCTGCGGTGAAAACCGCGTGCAGGAGCTGGTGCAGAAGCAGGCCGAGCACGCCTACGACGGCGCGCCCGTGCATTTCATCGGCCATTTGCAGACGAACAAGGTCCGGCAGGTCGTGGGCAAGGTCGCCCTCATTCAGTCGGTGGATCGGCTGGAGCTGCTGCAATGCATCGAGCGCGAGGCGGAAAAGCAGGGCATCGTGCAGGACATCCTGCTGGAGATCAACGTCGCCGCCGAGGAGAGCAAATCCGGCTTTACCCCGGAGGAAGCGCCGGTGATCGCCGCCCGGATGGGCGAGTTTTCCCACTGCCGCCTGCTCGGACTCATGGCAATCCCGCCGATTTCGGAAAATTCCGGCGATAATTGCAGATATTTTGAGAAAATTCACACAATAGCTGTTGACATAACAGCGAAAAAATACGATAATGTCCGTATGGATTGTCTGTCCATGGGAATGTCGGAGGATTATGCCGATGCCATCGCCTGCGGCAGCACCATGATCCGCGTCGGGACCGCGATCTTCGGCGCGCGCAACTACAACAAATAACGAAAAAGATCGAAACGATATGGAGGATTTGACCCATGGGATTTATGGACGAGATCAAGAAGCTGACCCACCCCTATTCCGACGTGGAAGAGGACGATTATGATGATTACGACGACGAGCCGTTAGATAATACCCCGCCCGCAGCGCCCGCCCGCGACACCCGCCGCAGCAGCAGCAGCGCCAGCAGCTATTCCGGCAGCAGCTACAGCCGCTCTTCCGCGCCCGAAATGCCCCGCAGCGGCGCAGGCAAGGTCGTCAACCTGAATTCTTCCACGCAGCTTCAGGTGATCCTGGTCAAGCCCGACCGGTTTGACATGGTTTCCGAGATCGCAGACCACCTGCGCGACAAGCAGGCGCTGGTTCTGAACCTTGAATCGACCAACAAGGATGTCGCGCGCCGTCTGGTGGACTTCCTGTCCGGCTGCGCCTATGCCCTCGACGGCAAGATCAAGAAGGTCGCCATCTCCACCTATCTCATCACGCCCTACAATGTGGACGTTGTCGGTGATCTCGTCGAAGAACTGGAAAACAACGGGATGTACTTCTAAGCTTACAGATACAAACGCAAAGGAGTTGACCCTAGCATGCTGACACCGCAGCAAATTCAGGATACCAGCTTTGAGAAAGCCCTCTTCGGCGGCTATGATATGGACTCCGTCGATGATTTTCTTGAACCCCTGACCGAGGATTATATTACGCTCTATAAGGAGAATTCCGTCCTGAAGAGCAAAATGCGCATTCTTGTGGAAAAGCTGGAAGAGTACCGCAAGAACGAGACCTCCGTGCAGAGCGCTCTGCTCGCCGCGCAGAAGACCTGCGACCAGATGGTCGCGGAGGCCGAGCGCAAGTGCACGCAGATGCTCCATGAGGCCGAGGAAACCGCAGAGGCCAAGCACACCGAGGAGCTGATCGCAGAGGAAGAGCAGCGTCTGCTCACTGCACAGGCCGCCACGTCGGACTATCTGGACGAGGCGGAGGCGAACCTCAAAAAGCAGCTTGCGCTCTTGCAGACGCTGCGCGAAAAGACGCCGGAGCCGCCCGCCGAGGCCAAGCCCCGCGTGCATCAGTTCACCCGTCCGCCGGAGGATCCCCTCGCGCCGCAGCCGGTGAGCGCTCCCGCCAAGGAGCACAGGGCCTTTGACTTCGACGCGGATAATTCCCACCCCTCCGTGGAGGACAAGGCCGACGCCCTGATCGAGGAGATCGACCAGTCGCTGGAGCAGAAGATGCGCGGTTCCGCGCCCGTGCAGGATCCGAATGTCACCCGCCGGTTTGAATCCCTCTCGCCGGAAAAGCAGAAGAAATTTGAAGATCTGCAATTCGGCCGGAATTACGACCCCAAAAAAGGGTAATCCTACATTATTATAAAAAACATCTGCGACGATGGGGACAAACAGCGCCCAGCGCGTTTTCAGAGAGCTGCCGGTCGGTGCAAGGCAGCGGCGCGCCGCGTGAATATCACCCCGGAGCAGCCGCCCGAAACGGAGAAGCCGCGCTTCCCCGCGCGTAGGCGCGGCCGGTTCACGCCCGTTACCGCGTTTCGAGTGGTTCTGCCGCGGCAGAGCAACAAGAGTGGTACCGCAGAGCACGCCTCTGTCTCTTGAAGAAGGGACAGCGGCGTTTTTTTACATTATTAATTACCATTTTTCGGAGGAAAACCATGGACTACAAAAACACCATCATCACCCCTAAGACCGACTTCCCCATGCGCGCGAGTCTGCCCCAGCGGGAACCTGCCATGCTGGAGCGCTGGAACAAGATCGACGTTTACGGCCAGCTTCTGAAGAAGAACGAGGGCAAGCCTGCCTTCATCCTGCATGACGGCCCTCCCTTCTCCAACGGCGACCTGCACATGGGTCACGCGCTGAACAAGACCCTGAAGGATTTCATCGTCCGCTCCTATGCAATGCGCGGCTACTACACCCCCTATGTCCCCGGCTGGGACAACCACGGTATGCCCATTGAATCCGCCATCATCAAGAAAAACAAGCTCAACCACAAGGCCATGCCCGTCACGGAGTTCCGCAGCGCCTGCGAGGCCTTTGCGCAGGACTTCATCGACCGCCAGATGGCCGGCTTCCGCCGTCTGGGCGTCATGGGCGACTGGGCGCACCCCTACAAGACCATGGACAAGCACTTTGAGGCCGAGGAGGTCAAGGTCTTTGGTGAAATGTACCGCAAGGGCTACATCTACAAGGGCCTGAAGCCCGTGTACTGGTGCCCGAAGGACGAAACCGCGCTGGCCGAGGCCGAGATCGAGTATCAGGACGATCCCTGCACCTCCATCTATGTCAAGTTCGCCGTCAAGGACGACAAGGGCAAGCTGGCCGACTACGGCACCGCAAACACCTACTTCATCATCTGGACGACGACCACCTGGACCCTGCCCGGCAACCTCGCCATCGCCCTGAACCCCGTGGAGGACTATGTCCTTCTGCAGGCGGACAACGGCGAGCGCTACATCGTCGCCTCCGCGCTGGCGGAAAAGACCATGAAAGCCGGCAAGATCGAGCATTACGAGGAGCTGGCGCACTTCAACGGCCGCTTCTTCGAATATATGACCGCGCAGCACCCCTTCCTCGACCGCGATTCCCTGCTGGTCGTGGCGGACTACGTCACCATGGATTCCGGCACGGGCTGCGTCCACACCGCTCCCGGCTTCGGCGCGGACGACTACCAGACCTGCCGCCGCTACAACATGGATCTGATTGTCCCCGTGGACGACCGCGGCTATCAGACCGCCGACGCCGGCAAGTTCGCCGGGATGCGCTATGACGAATCCAACAAGGCGATCTTCGACGAGCTGGTCTCCACCGGTGCGCTGTTCGCCTCCGAGGAATTCACCCACAGCTACCCGCACTGCTGGCGCTGCAAGAGTCCCATCATCTTCCGCGCCACTCCGCAGTGGTTCTGCTCCGTCGAGTCCTTCAAGGACGAGGCCGTCGCCGCCTGCGAAAACGTCAAGTGGATGCCCGCGTGGGGCAAGGATCGCATGATCTCCATGATCCGCGACCGCGCCGACTGGTGCATCTCCCGTCAGCGCCGCTGGGGTCTGCCCATCCCGGTGTTCTACTGCAAGGACTGCGGAAAGCCCGTCTGCACGCCGGAGACCATCGCGCATATCTCCAGGCTCTTTGACGAACACGGCTCGAACTACTGGTTCGCACACGAGGCCATGGAGCTGGTACCGGAGGGTCTGAGCTGCCCGCACTGCGGCGGCAAGACCTTTGAAAAGGAAACCGACACCCTCGACGGCTGGTTCGATTCCGGCTCCACGCACATCGCCTCCCTGCGCCGCAATCATCCCGAGCAGTGGCCCGCGACCATGTACCTTGAGGGCGCCGACCAGTACCGCGGCTGGTTCCAGTCGAGCCTGCTGACAAGCGTCGGCGCACTGGGCGAGGGCGCGCCCTTCCGCGAGTGCCTGACCCACGGCTGGACGGTCGACGGCGAGGGCAAGGCCATGCACAAGTCCCTCGGCAACGGCGTCGACCCCGCCGAGCTGATCCGCGACTTCGGCGCGGACATCGTCCGCCTGTGGGCGGCGAGCGCGGACTACCGCGTGGACGTGCGCTGCTCCAAGGAGATCTTCAAGCAGCTCTCGCAGAGCTATCTGAAGTTCCGCAACACCGCGCGCTACTGCCTCGGCAACCTCGACGGCTTCGACGCAGACCACCTCGTCGCGCCGGAGGAGATGCTTGAGCTCGACCGTTGGGCGGTGACGAAGCTCAACGCCCTGATCGAGACCGGCTTCCGCGCCTATGAAAACTATGAATTCCATGTCCTGACTCACGCGATCAACGACTTCTGCGTGGTGGAGCTGTCGAGCTTCTATCTGGACATTCTCAAGGATCGCCTGTACTGCGAGGAGCGCGACGGTCTCAAGCGCCGCAGCGCCCAGACCGCGCTGTACCTGATCCTCGACGCGATGGCGCGGATGTTCGCGCCCATTCTGGCTTTCACCTGCGACGAGATCTGGCAGGCCATGCCGCACCGCAGCGGCGACGACACCCGCAACGTCGTCCTCAACGAAATGGTCAGGCCCTACACCGCCTACGCGCTGGATGAGGCTGCCATGCAGAAGTGGGACACCCTCATCGCCCTGCGCAACGACGTCAACGGCGTTCTGGAAACCGCCCGCGCCGACAAGCGCATCGGCAAGGCGCTGGAGGCGCACGTCGCGCTCTACGCCGAGGACGAAGCCTCCCGCGCCGCGCTGGAGGCCGTGAGGAAGCTGGATCTTGCGGAGCTGTTCATCGTTTCCGACGTGCTGCTGGAAAACGGCGCGCCGAAGGAAGAAAACGTCTGCGGCACCGGCGCAAACTTCCCCGGTATGCGCATTGAGGTGCTGCCCGCCGCCGGCGAAAAGTGCCCGCGCTGCTGGATGCACTCCACCGAAGCCAACGCCGAAGGGCTCTGCCCGCGCTGCGCGCGCGTGGTTGCCGGCCTGACGCTGGATTGATCGGTTTTTCCGCCCCTGCCCGACACGACAGGGGCGGATTTTCCACATCATAAAAAGGAGAACGTTATGCAACAGGTATGTCTGCGGCGCGGCGAGGAGAAGGACATTCTCGCCGGTGCGCGCCTGATCTATGACAACGAGATCGACTGGGTGGACGAGGACTGCGCCGACGGCGGCGTGGTCGAGGTCCGCGACAGCCGGATGCGTTTCGTCGCAAAGGGCTTTTTCAACGGCCGCTCCAAAATCGTGGTACGTGTACTGACCCTCGACCGAAACGAGCCCATCGACCGCGATTTCTTCCGCCGGCGCATCGCCGCTGCGTGGGAAAACCGGCAGCTTCTGGGCTTTTCCGACGCCTGCCGCGTGGTGTTCGGCGAGTCGGACGGCCTGCCCGGCCTGACGGTGGACAAATTCGGAGATTGCCTCTCCATCCAGATCGTCTCCCTCGGCATGGAGCTGCGCAAGGACGAGATCGTCGAAACGCTCGTCGAGCTCTTCGCGCCCCGCTGCATCTATGAACGCGACGACGTCGCCGTCCGCGAAAAGGAGGGCATGGAGCAGCGCAAGGCCTGCCTGTACGGCGCGGTGCCGGAGGAGCTGATCATCCGCGAGCACGACGCGCTCATGCGCGTGGATCTGGTAAACGGTCAGAAAACCGGTCACTTCCTCGACCAGCAGGAAAACCGCGGCCGCCTCAAGCCCTACGCTGCCGGGCGCACGGTGCTCGACCTCTGCTGCTGCACGGGCGGCTTTTCCGTCCATGCCGCGCTCTACGGCGCGAAAAGCGTCGAGGCCTCTGACATTTCCGAGAACGCGCTGGCCATGGTGCGCGAGAATGCCGCGCGCAACGGCGTAGCCGACCGCATCACGACCACCTGCGCCAACGCTTTTGACCTCGTCAAGCGCTACACGGAGGAGGGGCGGCAGTTCGGCCTCGTCATCTGCGACCCGCCGGCCTTTGCCAAGAGCAAAAGCGCGCTCGACGGCGCCTATCGCGGCTATAAGGAGCTGAACCTGCGCTGTATGCGTCTGTGCGCGCCGGGCGGCTTCCTCGTCACCTGCTCGTGCAGCCAGTATATGACCGCCGGCCTCTTTGAAAAAATGCTCCGCGACGCCGCGGCCGACTGCGGTCGTCCCGTGCGTCTGCTGGAGCGTCTGACCCAGTCGCGCGACCATCCGGCCGACCTGAACGCCGAATACGCGCTGTATCTCAAGGGCTGCATTTTGCAGGTGCTCTGACCCGCTTTTCTTTTCCCGGGAAATATGCTATGATACCACCAGAACAGGAACGGAGGTTGCCCCATGAAAAAACGAATTCTTGTCCTGACGGCGCTGATCCTTGCATTCTCGCTGTGCTTACAGGGCTGCGGACTTCTCACGGCCGCCATCAACGAGCTGCTGACCACCTTCCCCTCCCCGGAGTGGAAGCGCCCGGACTATTCCGGCGGCATAATTGATTACACCGACTATACCCGCCCCTATTCGCCCAACCTCGATCCGGTCGTCTTTTC
>UQWH01000045.1 GCA_900544705.1 uncultured Eubacteriales bacterium
CCCAGCTCAAACCACTGCGTCGTGCGGCTGTGCGGCGCCAGACGGCAGGGCTCGGCCATTTCCTCCGGCCGGGCAAAAAGCACCAGCTTGTAAATCGGCTGCCGGCTCATCTCGCGCAGGTCGCCAACGGGCAGAGGGCGCGTATGCACCGCCTCCATCGCCCGCAAAAACTCCGGCGAGGAGTGGTTGATGCAGGTCTTTTCCGCGTTGGCCAGCCAGCAGGTGTAGCCCTTGCGGTCCGTCCAGTCCAGCAGTGCCTGCACATCCTGCGGGTCAAGGGGCTTGCCGTAGATCTGTTTCCACTGCGCATCATAGGCATCCTGCCCGTTGTTGGTCAGATAGCCGTCAAATTGCAGGCCATCGAGCAGATGCTCGGTCGCAATTTCAAACCGCGACCGCCCCGTCGCCACAAAACAGAGAACGCCCCTGTTTTGCAGCTCCCGCACCGCGCGGACGGCGGAGGGGCTGCACGTACCGGTCGCAAAGGGCACCAGCGTGCCGTCGATGTCGAAAAATACCGCTTTGATCATCTCTGCCTCTTACAATGCAAGAATTTCTATTTTTCCGTCGGAGCCGGTCAGCTTGACCTGAGAAATGGGATGCTCATAGCTGTCGATGATGCGCTCGGCGACGCCGTCCTCGATCTCACGCTGGATGGTGCGGCGCAGGTTGCGCGCGCCGTAGGTGACGGAGTAGGACTTCTTCACCAGCTCGTCGATCACGCCGTCGTCCCACGTCAGGGTGACGCCGTGCTCCAGCAGGGAGTCTTTCAGCTCGCCCAGCATGATGGCGGCGATGCCGCGGAAGTTCTCCTCCGTGAGCCGGTTGAAGCAGACGATCTCGTCGACACGGTTGATGAACTCCGGACGCAGGAATTCGGACAGCGCCTTCATCGCCTTCTCCTTCGTCTGCTCGGAGACCGTCCGGCCGAAGCCGACGGAGCCGTCGCGGCGGTCGGAGCCGGCGTTGGAGGTCATGACAATGACCGTATTTTCAAAATTGACGACGCGGCCCTGCGCGTCCGTGATGCGGCCGTCGTCGAGAATCTGCAGCAGAATGTTCAGCACATCCGGATGCGCCTTTTCCAGCTCGTCAAAGAGGATGACGGAATAGGGCTTGCGGCGGATCTTCTCGGTGAGCTGACCCGCCTCGTCGTAGCCGACATAGCCGGGAGGCGAGCCGATCAGTTTGGAGACGGAATGGCGCTCCATGTATTCCGACATATCCAGCCGGACAAGGGAATCCACGGAATCAAAGAGCTCGTCTGCAAGGCACTTGACCAGCTCCGTCTTGCCCACGCCGGTGGAGCCGACAAAGATGAACGAAACCGGGTGCTTCTTGACGGAAATGCCCACGCGGTTGCGGCGGATCGCGGATGCAACTGCGGCAACCGCTTCGTCCTGACCGACGATATGCTTCTTCAGCCGCTCCTCCAGCGAACGAAGCTGCTCGTATTCCTGTGCGCGGATCTTGCTGGCCGGAATCTTTGTCCACAGCTCGATGATGCGGGCAAGATTCTCCATCGTCAGCACGGGGGCAGGCTTGGCCTCCAGCTCCGCGATCTCGGAGTCCAGGCGGCACACCTGACTGCGCAGCGTCGCAAGGCGTTCAAAGTTTTCCTCCTGCGCATCCTCGGTGAGCATCTTAATCTCCAGCTGATAGTCGTCGCGCTCCTTGCGCTTTTCGGCAAGGTCAGAAATCTGCTTGCTGTGCAGGTTCAGATCAGAGCAGGCCTCATCCAGAAGGTCGATGGCCTTGTCGGGAAGATAGCGGTCGGTGATATAGCGCTCGGAGAGCACGACCGCCTGCCGCGCGATCTCCGTCGGGATCTGCACGCCGTGGAACAGCTCATAGTAATGCGAAACGCCCCGCAGAATGGCGACAGCCTCGTCAATGCTCGGCTCGGCCACGGTCACGGGCTGGAAGCGGCGCTCCAGCGCGGCGTCCTTTTCGATATATTTGCGGTACTCGGCGAAGGTCGTTGCGCCGATGACCTGAATTTCCCCGCGGGAAAGCGCCGGCTTCAGGATGTTCGCCGCGCTCATGGAGCCCTCCGCGTCGCCCGCGCCCACGAGATTATGCACCTCGTCAATGACGAGAATGACATTGCCGCAGGCCTTGACCTCCGCGATCAGGCTCTTCATGCGGCCCTCAAACTGCCCGCGGAACTGGGTTCCGGCGACCAGTGAAGTCAGGTCGAGCAGATAGACCTGCTTGTCGCGCAGCTTGAAGGGAACGTCGCCCGCGGCAATGCGCTGGGCAAGTCCCTCGGCGATGGCGGTCTTGCCGACGCCCGGCTCGCCGATCAGGCAGGGATTGTTCTTCTGGCGGCGGTTGAGGATCTGCACCACGCGCTCGGTTTCGACCTCGCGGCCGATGACCTTGTCCAGCTCGTTGTTCTTCGCCTTGGCCGTGAGGTTCTGGCAGTAGGTGTCGAGGAATTTATGCTTTTTCGCCTGCGGCTTTTCGCCCTTGGGCTGCTTTTCCTTCGGCTCCTCCTTGGACGCGACCTCATTCTGGCCGCCGAACAGGCGGTTCATATGCGGGAACGTCGCCGTGCGGCTGCCGATGTCGTCCTCATCCTCGGATTCCTCCGGCTGCATCAGAGACATCATTTCACCGTTGAGCGTGTCGAGATCCTCATCCGTGATGCCCATACGCTCGACAATCTCGTCGACCTGCTTGATGCCCATTTCCTTGGCGCATTTCAGGCACAGGCCCTCATTGGTGGTCTGGCCGTTTTCTACTTTCGTTATAAAAATCACAGCAAGATTCTTCTTGCATCTGCTGCATAATGTCGGTTTCATGGTTTCACTCCTTCCCGCCGCAAGTGTAGCACACCCGCGGCAAAAAACCTATCGCAAAAATGTCAGGGAATATACACTTCCGCCTCGTCTACGGCGACCAGGATCGCCGTTCCGTCCCGGCGGACAAATGCCTTCGTCCAGTTTCCTTCCCGGCTGCTCTTCTGCGCAAGTGCGCTGTCATAGATGTGCAGGCCCTGCGCCGTCAGCACGGAAAGATACTCTCCCGCGACGCTCAGATGCACCGGCGTCTCCTGCAAAGTGCTTGATGCGCGAACCGTGCCGTCGGTCGAGAGGGTCAGAAGCTGATAACGGCTGCCGGCTTCGTGGCGGTCGACCATCACCGTGACAAAACCGTCTCCAAAGGCGTAGCCCAGCAGGTCGGCGCTTTCCAGAGAATACTCTCCCAGAAGGCTGCCTGCCGTATCAAAAAATGAAATGCTTCGGCTGCCGACCGCGCAGGCCGTGCCGTTTCCAAGAAATTTCAGGTCAAAAATGGTCTGTCCGCCGAAGGAGAGGCTGGCCTGCTCCTCCTCGGCGTTCGTCCGGTAGAGCTTCGCGCCGGGAGCAAAGGAGATGTCCTCCTGCCCCAGCGTCGCGACGGCAAGCCAGCCGCCGTCCGGCGAAAGCGCACAGGCGTTGAGATAGCTGGTCTTGCTGGTGCGGCGGTAAAGGAGCGTTCCGTTTTTGTCGAAAACCTCCACCACCGCGCGGGCGTCCGACGCGGAGGAAAGCACCGCCGCACCGCCGGCTTCGGTCAGGTCGGCGTCGTAAATGCGCCCGGAGGAAGCGCCCTGAAAGCGCATCTTCCCGTTGGTGTCCATCACGCCGTAGAAGCTACCGCCGACATCGTAGATGAGGACGGCGTCCTGTCCGCCCAGCAGCGCCGGGGCGCTCAGCTCCGCCTGCTGGTGTCCGATCGTTTCTCCGCTGTCGGAAAAGAGCGTCACGCCGCTGCGCGACGCGACCGCGAGATCGTCGCCCACGAGCGCATAGGCCGTCGTGCCGTAGGTTTCAAAGGTGATCTTCTCCGAGCCGTTCTTTCCCATGTAGCGCAGAGAACGCACCACACCGTCAAGGAGGGTCGTCTGCGAGCTGAGATACCAGAACAGCCCCGCCAGCACCACCAGAAAGATGCCGAGGAAAATCAGCCAGCGGCGGCACCGCTTTTTCGGTTTTTCCGGCTCATCCGGCACGGGCCGGATGAAATCAGAGTTGAACTCCTGCATGGAATTGCACCTCCCTGTCGTCATACCAGAGCTGCGTCATATACAGTCCTCCGGGCGGGACCGTCGGGCCCGCTGCGGTGCGGTCGCCGGCGCGCAGGATCGCCCCGATCTCGTCCGGGCAGAGCTTGCCCTCCGCGGCATAGACGACCGTGCCGACCATGGCGCGCGCCATGTTGTACAAAAAGCCGTTGGCGCAGACGCGCAGCAGGAGGATCCTCCCGCGGCGCTCCACTTCGAAATGATACACCGTCCGGACGGTGGACTTCACGTCCGTTCCGACCGAACGCACCGCCGCAAAGTCGTGAGTCCCCACAAACTGCGACGCCGCCTGCTGCATGACCGCTTCGTCAAGTTCCCGCGGGTAAAACCACGCGCGGTTGACATAAAACGGGTCGCGCAGGTGAGAATTGTAGATCTGATAGGTATACTCCTTGCGGGCGCAGGAGCCAATGGCGTTGAAATAGTCCGGCATCTCCCGCGCCGCGGTCACCGCGATGTCCGCCGGGAGCTGACTGTTGATCGCATAGGGGATGCGGTCAACGGGGATGCGCGCATCGGTGCGGAAATTCGCAACATAGACGCGTGCGTGAACGCCCGCGTCCGTCCGGCCGCAGCCAGTCATGTGGACCGGGTGGCCGACCACGCGCGCCGCAGCCTCTTCCATTGTCTGCCCGACGGTGCGCTCGGTTTTCTGCACCTGCCAACCGTGGTAGGCCGAGCCGTCATAACTCAAGGTCAGCGCAATATTCCGCACAGGCAGTCCCTCCTTTTTATAATCCGAAGCAGCGCAGCGTGATGATACCGCCGAGCAGCGCGGCGCCCAGCAGCAGCGTGATGATATCGCGCGCGCGATAGTGGAGTTGTTTGAGCTTTGTGCGGCCCTCGTCGCCGTGATAGCAGCGGCACTCCATCGCCGTCGCCAGCTCGTCGGCGCGGCGGAACGCGCTGACGAACAGCGGCACAAGGATCGGCACCAGCGCCTTGGCGCGGCGGAAGATATTTCCGCTCTCAAAATCCGCGCCGCGCGCCTTCTGCGCGGAGATGATCTTGTCCGTTTCCTCGATCAGCGTCGGGATAAAGCGCAGGGCGATGGACATCATCATCGACAGCTCATGCACCGGGAAATGCAGCTTTTTCAGCGGACTGAGCAGGGATTCCATGCCGTCCGTGAGCGCGATGGGCGAGGTCGTATAGGTCAGCAGGAAGGTTCCCGTGACCAGCATCATGATGCGCAGCACCAGAAACGCCGCCTGCACAATGCCCTCCCGCGTGATGCGGAAGATCCAGAACTTCACCAGCACCTCGCCGTCCGAGTAAAAGAGGTTGATCAGCGCGGTGAACACCATGATCACGATCAGCGGCTTGAGGCCGCGGAACAGCGCCTTCGGCTTGATGTGCGAGAGCATGACGGCCGTCACCAGAAATGCCAGCATCACGCCGTAGGACACCCACCACTTGGCGAGAAACAGCGCGACGATATACACGACCACCATCAGCAGCTTTGTGCGCGGGTCGAGCCGGTGGACGACGGTATTGCCGGGGAAATACTGCCCCAGCGTAATGTCTTTAAGCATCCGCGCGGCCTCCCTTCAGGGAAAGGAGCTGCTTCAGCGCCTGCGGCACGGTGTAAACCGAGGGATCGACCGGCAGGCCCAGCTCCCGCAGGCGGAGGAACAGCTCCGTCACCTGCGGCACGGAAAGTCCGATGCTGCGCAGCCGCTGTGCATTGGCAAAAACCTCCGGCGGCGGCGCACACATTTCCGCCCTGCCGCCGTTGAGCACCAGCAGACGGTCGGCCATCTTTGCCACATCGTCCATGCTGTGGCTCACCATCAGGATGGTCGCACCGGTGGTTTTTCGATAATTTTCGATATTTTCCAGAATTCCGGCGCAGCCTGCAGGGTCCAGCCCGGCCGTCGGCTCGTCAAACACGACGATCTCCGGCTCCATGGCGATCACGCCCGCAATGGCGACGCGGCGCTTCTGCCCGCCGGAGAGGTCAAAGGGAGATTTCTCCAGCACTTCCTCCGGCACCCCGGCAAACTGCGCCGCACGCAGAACGCGCCGGCGGATCTCCTCCTCCGGCAGTCCCATATTCTTCGGTCCGAAGGAGATGTCACGGTAGACCGTTTCCTCAAAAAGCTGATACTCCGGGTACTGAAACACCAGCCCGACGCGGAAGCGCGCCTCGCGGGTGGTTTTCTTATCCGTCCAGATGCTCTTGCCGTCCAGCAGCACGTCGCCGGACGTGGGCTTCAGAAGACCGTTGAGATGCTGGATCAGCGTGGATTTTCCGGAACCCGTGTGGCCGATGATGCCCAGAAGCTCTCCCTTTTCCACGGAAAAGCTCATATCCTGCACGGCCGTATGCTCAAACGGGGTCCCGGCGCTGTATACGTGTGTGAGGTTTCTTACCTCGATCGCTGCTGCCAAATTTCTTTCCTCCGATTTTCGGGTCAGGCCTTTTCGCGAAAACAGGCGAACAGTGCCTGCGCACATTCCTCCGTGGAAAGCGCGTCCAGAGGCAGGTCAAAGCCCGCCTTGTTCAGTTCATAAAGCAGCTCCGTCGTCGCCGGTACGGTCAGGCCGGCAGATTTCAGCAGTTCGACCTGCACAAAAACCTGCTTGGGTGTTCCATCCGCGAGAATGCTGCCTTTTTCCATCACGACCACGCGCTGTGCGCGGATCGCCTCGGTCATATGGTGCGTGATCAGAACGACCGTGATGCCGTTTTCGCGGTTCAGCCGCTCGATCGTGGAGATGACCTCCTGCCGCCCCTGCGGGTCGAGCATGGCGGTCGGCTCGTCGAGAACGATACACTGCGGGCGCATGGCGATCACGCCCGCAATGGCGACGCGCTGCTTCTGCCCGCCGGAGAGCAGATGCGGCGCATGGTGGCGGTATTCATACATACCGACCTGCTTCAGCGCCTCGTCCACCCGGCGGCGGATCTCCTCCGACAGAACGCCGAGATTCTCCGGGGCAAAGGCGACGTCCTCCTCGACCACATTGGCGACCATCTGATTGTCCGGGTTCTGGAAGACCATGCCCACCGTCCGGCGGATGTCGAGCAGGAGGGATTCGTCCTTCGTGTCCATGCCGAACACCGTGACACTTCCGCCCACGGGCAGAAGGATCGCGTTCATATGCTTTGCCAGCGTGGATTTGCCGCAGCCGTTGCGCCCCAGCACCGCCACAAAACTCCCCTTTTCGATGCTCAGATCAAGATCCTCAAACACCGGCACCGGCGCTTCGCCGGTCTGCGAGAGATAGGAGAAGCGCAGATCTTTTGCAATGATTGCTTCACTCATGAAATTACCTTTTATTTCTTTGAAGTCCAACGGCCGGTCGCACCGCAGGGCAGCACGAGGCCGGAATCCGTCACCGGCAGGCCCAGCTCGTCCGACTCGGTATGCCCGCCGAAGCGCGGCTCGATCACCGTTTTGAGCAGGCACGTCAGCACCGAGGGTGCAAGGCCGGTGGTGTAGGAATTGATGATAAAGAACAGGGGCTCGTCCGACAGGACGCCGGCGACCAGCTTGACAAAGGGATACAGATCCTTCTCCAGCTTCCAGATCTCTCCGGAGGGGCCGCGCCCGTAGGAGGGCGGATCCATGATGACCGCGTCATAGCGGCGGCCGCGCTTGATCTCGCGCTCGACAAACTTCGCGCAGTCGTCCACGATCCAGCGGATGGGGGCCTCGCTCAGTCCGGAGGAAGCGGCGTTTTCCTTGGCCCATGCGACCATGCCCTTCGCCGCGTCCACATGGCAGACCGACGCGCCTGCGGCGGCAGCCGCCAGCGTCGCGCCGCCGGTGTAGGCAAAGAGGTTCAGCACGTTGATGCGCCGCCCGGCGGAGCGGATCTGCGCGTCGATGAAATCCCAGTTCGCCGCCTGCTCCGGGAACACGCCGGTGTGCTTGAAGTTCATCGGCTTGACGTTGAAGGTCAGCTCACGATAACGGATCTGCCAGCGCTCCGGCAGACGGTTGCGCGACCACTGCCCCCCGCCGGAATTGGAGCGGGCATAGCGCGCGTCAAAGTCGCGCCAGCGGCGGTCTTCTTTTGAGGTAAACCAAATCACCTGCGGGTCCGGACGCACCAGATAATATTTGCCCCAGCGCTCCAGCTTCTCCCCGTCAGAGGTGTCAAGCACCTCGTAATCCTTCCATTTCTCTGCTTTCCACATAAGTTCTGTACTCCTGCGTCAGTGCCACGGACGGATGGTAAAATCGGTCGGCTCCGTCGGCTCGCTCGGCTCCGTGGACGGCTCCGTAGGCTTGACATTTTTCTCGTTGTGCACCGTGCAGACGGCTTCCTTATCCTCCGGATTATAGACGTAATCCTCTTCCTTGTTGACCTTCCAGTCCTCATTGTAAATCAGCATACCGACCGATTCGATGGTATTGCCGCTTGCAAGATGGCAGTATTCATTGGCGATCATGCCGCTGGTCTGGCAGATGTCCACCAGCGCGTGGCAGGTGCATTTCGCCGTCGGCACGTCGTCGGTAAAGAGCTTCATCTCCACGACGCGGCTGCCGCGGACGTCCTTTTCGCAGGCCTCCTCGGGAAGAAGGCCGCAGTCCGCGCAGACCTTGACCGTGGTGACGCTGCCGGGCTGATAGAAGTAGGTATTCTCCAGGTTCTCGTGCAGCGGCTGCATGACCTGCTTCCACATGGTAATGGCCGGGTTCGTCCACGTGCCGTCCAGAATGACCTGCTCAGGCTCGTCATAGCCGCACCAGACCACCGCGGTGTAGTAGGGCGTGTAGCCCGCAAACCAGCGGTCCTTGTTGGAGGAGGTGGTGCCGGTCTTGCCGGCGACCGTCATGTTGCTCATATAGGCTGCCGAGCCGCCGCCGTTGGTCACGGCAGAACGCAGCATATAATTAATATAAAAACTCGCCTTTTCGCCGATGGCCGTGTGGCTCTCCTGCGCATTGTCCAGAATGACCGTGCCGTTCCGGTCAACGACCTTGGTGTACAGTCTGGCTTCGCGGAACACGCCGTTATTCGGGAAGGTCGCGAAGGCCTGCGCCATTTCACGGACGGAAACGCCGTGGGTCTGCTGACCCAGCGCCAGCGGCGCCAGCGCGATGTCGGTGAATTCCTTGCCGCCGATGGTTTCCTTCTCCACGAGGGAGGTAATGCCCATCTTTTCCGTCAGGAACTTGTAGCTCTTTTCCACGCCGAGATCGTTCAGGGTCTTTGCCGAGATGGTGTTCAGGGACTGCGTCAGGCCGCGCATGATATTGCACAGGCCGCTGTAGGTTCTCGAATCGTTGAGCGGCCAGTTGCGGTCGTCATACATGGAGGAATCCTCATAGACCGTCGCCGGCGTGATGATGCCCTCCTCCAGCGCCGGCGCGTAAACCGCAAGCGGCTTGAAGGAGGAGCCCGTGGGCAGCAGGCTCATGGTCGCACGGTTGTGCACCAGGCTGCCTTCCTTCTCGCCCACGCCGCCGGACACCGCGACGATGTCGCCTGTGGCGTTGTCGATCAGGATAATCGCGGACTGGAGCTGCTGCGTGCTGACCGTCTTGGGCACGTTGTCCAGATTTTCATAGACACGGTCCACAATGCTCTGCGCCTTGGGATCGTAGTTGCAGTAGATCTCGTAGCCGCCGGTCATCAGCTTCATGGCAGCGGCCTTCTTGCTGCAATCGTATTTCTTGCAAAGATCCGCCAGCACATCATTGTATACCGCATCGGCATACCACGAATAGTAGCGGCTGCTGCTGATGGTATAATTCGCTGCCTGACAATTCGGGCAGTAGTACACGCCGTCATCACCCTTGTTGTACTGCGACTTCGTGCCTTCAAAGCCGCACTGATCGCAGACGTAGGTTTCCTCGTCATAGGTACCGTTGCGGAACACCAGTTCCTGCTCCGCCGCCGCCTCGTATTCTTCCCTCGTCTTGATATAGCCCTGATCGTACATCTCCTTGAGAATGGTGAGCTGACGCTCACGGTTGTTCTTCTCACGGATATAGGGGTCATACAGGGAGGGATTGTTGGTAATGCCGATCAGTGAAGCGCATTCGGCTGTGGTCAGATCGGACACATCCTTGCCGAAGTACACACGCGAGGCGCTCTGCACGCCGTAGCAGCCCTCGCCAAGGTAGATCGTATTCAGATACCACTCCATGATCTCCTGTTTGCTGTAGAGCTTCTCCGTTGCCAGCGCGCAGAAGATCTCCTCGACCTTACGGTTGACCGTCACATCGTCATCGTGCGTCAGGTTCTTGATGAGCTGCTGCGTGATCGTGGACGCGCCATAGGACGAATCGCCGCCGGCAAAGTTGGCAATGGCGGAGAGCGTTCTCAGCCAGTCCACGCCGTTATGCTCCGGGAAGCGCTTATCTTCAATGGCAATGGTCGCATTGATGAGAGCCAGGGGAATCTTGTCATAGGAAACCCAGACACGGTTTTCCGTCGTCTGAAGCTGCTGGAGCGTCTTTTTCTCTCCCGTTTCCGCATCGATATAATAGATGAAAGAGGTCTGGGCCAGAGCTCCGTTTACGTTGTCCAGCTCCAGAGAATCCGCCTTGGCTTCCGCCGCGGGGATGACGTCGGATTTCAGATAATCCTTGAGCTTCATTGCGAAGATCGACCCGGCGACCGCGCAGACGAGCACAAGCGTTCCGAGCGCGGCAAGCAGGAACAGCACGATCCTGCCAAGCACGTCCAGCACCACGCGGCCGATGCGCCACGCGATGTGCGGTTGCTTCTCCTGATTGACTTCTCTTTTCTTTTTCTTAGCCATCTGTTACCTCCGAATATTTCAAAAAAGCGTCGCCCTGCGGGCATACCTGTCCAGTTTACTTTATTGTATTATTATAACACGCCTGTCAATGTCCGTATATTCCATTTTATTATTTTTCGTGATTTTGGGAAAGCTATTTTCAAGGAGAACGAAAATGCTTAGAAACTGTCTGCTTTCCCTCGCACTCTGCGTCTTTCTGCAAGCCGCCGCGGCGCAGTATTATCTGGTCGAGCAGGGCGGCTGCGTCGCCGCCGTGACGGCGGACGGCAGCGTCTGCTGCGTGACGGACACGCCGCTTTCGGCGCTGCTTCCGGCCGACCGCGCAGCGATCCTGCAGGGCTTCCCCTGTGCCGACCGCGCCGCCCTGGAACGCGCACTTGAAAATTTCTGTTCCTGAATGCGCCCTTTTTCTCTTGATTTTCCGTCCGGATGACGTTACAATAGAGGCAGAAGAACACAAAGGAGGACGTCCGAACATTGGATCAGGAATACAACGTCATTTCCATCACCGACGAGGACGGCGTCGATTATGAGCTGGAGATCCTCTCCACCGTCACCTACAAGGGCGCGGAATATCTTGCCCTCACACCCGCCGATGCCCCTGAGGACGCGGAAGAAGTCGAGGTCAGCATTCTCAAGTCCGTTACGGATGAGGACGGCGAGCCGCTTCTGGTCGCGGTCGAAGATGAGCAGGAGCTGGAAACCGTCTACGAGCTTCTGATGGATTCTCTCTACGAGGACGATGACACCGGCGAGGATGACATCTTGTCCTGAAAGACGAACTGAAAATTGAAAAAGTTCCCTGCGGGGTTCGTGATAGCTCCCTTTAAACCCACATCATAATTTCGGGATATCGGACTTCTGTTCCGGATTGCAGGCCTCCCGTCCCGGCTCTGACCGAGGATGGACGTTGGAAGCAGCTAAGGGGCAGAGAGATAACCCACCTGCCGTTTCGTGCAGGTTATAAACGGAGTTACACGGCCATCGCGGGGGCTTTCTATATTCTTTTCGTCCTAATTATCCCGGATTGTCCGCAGCGGCGCGTGAAGCTTCTGTGAACAATCCGAAACTTTTTTTCTCATTTTTTCCGTTACCTCTTGAAAGGTGAGAGATTTCACGTTATAATGAATGACGCTATATTCTCGGACGGTATGTCCGACGATCACCCACGAATGAGAGGTTTTAACTATGAGTGCTTCCCGCGAAAGAAAGAAGCGTATGACTGCCGAGCAGCCCGCTGCGCAGCCTGCCACCGCAAAAAAGAAAAAGCTGCCTGAAGCCCTGATCTTCGTCGTTTCCATCGTTCTGGTTCTGGCGATCGTGTTTGGCAGCATCGCGATTTATCGTGCCCACTGGCGCAATGCCACCGTCGTGACCGTCGGTGAGCATGAGGTTTCCACAGTAGAATTCAACTACTTCCTTAACAACGTTGTCAGCGATCTGGTCAACAGCTACGGCTCTTATCTGTCCATCATCGGTCTGGATCCCTCCGTCCGTCTGACGGAGCAGAACGTCCCCAACACCGACAAGAACGCCGAGCCGCAGACCTGGGCCGCCTATCTGGCCGACAGCGCCAAAACCATGGCCGTCAACTACTACACCGTCTGCGACGAAGCCGCAAAGAACGGCTACGAGCTGACGCAGGAGCAGCTGGACACAATCGAAAGCCAGATCACCACGGTCTCCGCCTATGCCAAGCTGTACAGTGTGAGCGCCGATACCTATATTGAGAATATGTTTGGCAAGGGCTGCGACGTCGACAGCTACCGCGATTTCCTGAAGCTCTCTTATATCTATTCCGATTACATCAGCTCTCTGGAGTACACCGACCAGGAGATCTCCGACCGCTATGAGAAGGATCCGACCGAGTTTGACTATGTGGCCTACCAGCTCTACACCTCCGCGGCTTCCTCCTTCGCCGGCAAGAATGACGACGGCACCACCGCCGAGATCACTGACGAAAACCGTGCCTCCGCCAAGGCTGCCGCGGAAGAAATGATGGAGAAGTTCGAAGGCGAAAATGTTGTCGACTACACCGAGCAGTCCAAGTCCAGCATCACCAGCACCGTCTGCGAAGAAGCTGCCGAATGGCTCTTCAGCGATTCCGTCAAGGCGGACGACCTCAAGATGTTCGAGTCCGGCGACAACTACTACGTTGTGAAGTTTGTTTCCCGTACCGACAACGACTACAAGACGGTCGATTATCTGCAGATCTATATCAAGAACGACAGCACGGACGACAGCTCCGATTCTTCCTCCACCGACGAAACCAAGCAGACCTCCGCAGAGAAGGTCGCCGCTCTGAAGGAAGCTCTGGAGAAGGATTCCACCGAAGAGAATTTCAAGAAGCTGGTCTCCACCTACTCCGACAGCTCCACCAGCGCCTACACGCAGGCAACGCATAAGTCCATTGCCAATCAGGAAGTCTATGAATGGCTCTTCAACGGCAATCCCTCCGAAGGCGACTATAAGGTCTTTGAAACCTCCGCCGGTACCTACGCCGTTCTCTTCCAGGGCTATGACAAGACCTGCAAGGACATTCTGGTCAGCAACATGCTGACGAACGAGTGGTTTGAGGCGCTCACCAAGGACGTCGCTTATGACTACAACGCGGACAACGCGATGCACAGCCATCTCGACTATGCCCTCAACAGCGTCTACAACCTCAACAGGAACAGCAGCATTTCCTGACAACCGGAACCGCAAAGCATCCACCGGGGCGCTGAAAGCGGAGTCCGAATAAGAAAACATAGAGGATGCCCCGCAGGCAACGTCTGCGGGGCATCCCTGCTTGCAGCCATTCACCGAAGAATTTTTTGTTGAAACAAGGCGTTTTTCCGCTGCTTTGTGCAACGTAAGGGAAAACGCCGCAGCTCCGGCGAAAAAGGCTCGGCGAAGGGGCTATGGTTTCTTATAAGGATGGAGCAAACGAACGCCCCGGTTTTTTAGGAGTATGAAACATGCATGATTATCTGATTCGAGAAGAAATGATGTTCGGTCCGGAGGCCGTGCAGCGCCTGCAAGCCAAGCACGTCGCCGTGTTCGGCATCGGCGGCGTGGGCAGCTACGCGGTGGAGGCGCTCGCGCGTGCGGGCATCGGCGCGCTGACACTGGTGGACAACGACACCGTCGGTGTTTCCAATCTCAACCGTCAGCTCTGTGCGCTGCGCTCTACCGTCGGCCGGAACAAATCCGACGTCATGACCGCGCGCGTGCTGGACATCAACCCAGAGTGTGCCGTGCACTCCCTGCCGCTGCTTTACAACGAAGAAAACAAGGCGGCTTTTTTTGACCGGCAGTACGACTACATCATCGATGCCATCGACCTTGTGTCCTGCAAGCTGAGCCTGATCCAGAACGCCATGGCGCAGAATATTCCCATCATCAGCGCCATGGGCACCGGCAACAAGCTCGACCCCACGCAGTTCCGCATCGCGGATATCTCCGAAACGAGCGGCTGCCATCTGGCGCGCATCATGCGCCGGGAGCTGAGAGCCCGCGGCATCCTGCATCACACGGTGCTCTACAGTCAGGAGCTGCCCCGCAAGCCTCTGGAGCTGGAGCCGCCTCCCCCCGGCCGCCGCACGGTGCCGGCCTCCGTTTCCTGGGTTCCCTCCTGTGCCGGCCTGATGCTTGCAGGCCGCGTCATTCAGGATTTGATGAACGCAGAATAAATTACGCCCTCGACGGAAACACTTCCGTCGAGGGCGTTTTTTCGCCATTGGAGGGCATATGCGACATTTTTTCAAGGAAAAGCCGAAGCTGGGCGCCGCCGTCAGCGGCTTGATGGCAGGCTTGGTCAACGGCCTGTTCGGCGCGGGCGGCGGGATGCTCCTGCTGCCGCTGCTGACGCACCTGTGCGGTCTGAAGGCACACGTGGCCTTTGCGTGCAGCGTGTGTGTGATCCTCCCGCTGTCGCTGGTGTCCCTCGGCGTCTATTTCCTGCACGGCAGTCTTGATTTCATACAGGCACTCCCCTATCTGATCGGCGGCGCCGCCGGCGGTGTGATCGCCGGACTGCTCCTAAAAAAGCTCTCCGCCGTCTGGCTCCATCGGGCGCTGGGGCTGCTCATCGTCTGGGGCGGCCTGCGACTGCTGCTGCGATGAAGGCGTGGCTTCTTCCGGCGCTGGCCGGGCTGGTCTGCGGCGTGCTCTCCGGGCTTGGCATCGGCGGCGGCACGCTGCTGATGGTCTGGATGACCGCGATCTGCGGGCTGGAGCAGCGCACTGCACAGGGAATCAACCTGCTGTACTTTTTGCCCACCGCCGTCTGCGCGCTGATCTTCCACATCAAAAATCGCCTCATTCGCTGGGACGTCGTTCTTCCTGCCGCGCTTGCAGGCGCGGCGGCCGCGGCGCTCACCGCGTGGCTGGGTCTGCGCCTTGACACCGGCATTCTGCGCAAAATATTCGGCGGATTTCTCCTGCTCGTCGGGCTGAAAGAGCTGTTTGGCCGTTACCCGCGCGACAAAAAGGACAGATAGCCCTCCAGAATCAGGGAGGCTGCCACCGCGTCCACGGTGTTTTTCCGCTTTTTCCCGTGATAATTGCAGTCGCTCAGGATCTGGTGCGCCTCCACCGTCGTGCGGCGCTCATCCCATAGGACGACCTCCTTGCCGCAGGCCGCTTCCACGCGCTTGGCAAATTCCCGGTACAGCGCGGCGCGCGGCCCCTCCGTGCCGTCCATGTTGCGCGGGAAGCCCATGACCAGACGCTCCGCGCCGGTCTGCTGCACCAGACGTGCGATCTCCTGCGCCGTTTTCTCGGCGTTATAGCTGTGGATGACTGTGGTCTGCCCGACGATCATCCCCATCGCATCGGAAATGGCAATGCCCGTCCGGGCATCGCCATAGTCAATTGCAAGAACTCTCATTGTTTCTCCCTTCTCCGCAGTGCACGGGCGCGGTCTTTGCTTGCCTCTGGGATCCGGTAGGAATCGCACATCTTGGAAATGGTTTTGTTGTGCGTAAAGGCATCGAGCCGCCCCGATTCCAGCAGCGCAAAGGTCAGCGCCTCCTGCTGAACCGCAAGCTCCGCCAGGATCCACGCCCGCGCCATGTTTACATAATATTTATCGCTTTGCTGCACCGCGACCAGCTCCGCCGTTTCCGCGGCGTATTCCGGCGTCAGGAAATAGTCCAGCAGGACGACGAGCGCAAAGCGCTGGTCAAATTCCCGCTCGCTTTGCAGCAGCGGCAGGATAAATTCCCGCACCTGCGGCAGCTCCTGCGGCTTGAAGCGGTAAGTCGGCACAATGCTGTCCACCAGCGCCCAGCAGTCGATTTTGGGAAGAAACGCGCGCGTGCGCTCCAGCTTTTCCGCAATCTCCGCCCTTGCCCCCGCCAGCACCATGCCCTCGAGCATGATCTCCTCATAGGTCCCGTGCCCCGGCTCCTGCAAAAACGTCCGCCAGTCGCCGCGGCAGATCTCCCTGGCCAGCTTCCGAAGCTGCGGCAGACGCACGCCGAGAAGCGGATAGCCTGTCATGCAGATGCGTCTGCTGAACTCGGCAAACTCCCCCGGCTCCGCCAGTTCCAGCAGCCGGGCGTAAATTTCGTCGCGCATGGCGTCCCTCCTGTTTTTTCTCTATTATATCGAAAAAAAGAAGAAAAAGAAAGAAAAAAATGATTGACCTTGTCTCTTTCCTGTGATAGAATAACTTTACCTGTGAAAAAGGGGCTTTTTTTGTGCGCTCTTTTTTCGCCTGCGGATGGCGCCATGTAGTTTCGGCGTCTTCTAAATCTGAATAGCCGCCGGTATACAGGGAGGCAAAAATTTAAGGAGGTGCCGACATGCGAGTTAAGATCACTCTGAGATGCAACGAATGCAAGCAAAGAAACTACAACACGATGAAGAACAAGAAGAACGACCC
>UQWH01000046.1 GCA_900544705.1 uncultured Eubacteriales bacterium
CCCGATAAAATCGGGGTTTTCACGGGCTACATCTATTTTGTAGCCCTTTTATGGCGGAGCAGAAGGGATTCGAACCCTTGGACGGCTTTTGACCGTCACACGATTTCCAGTCGTGCCCGTTATGACCTCTTCGATACTGCTCCATATTCACTTCTGACCTGCCCGGGACAAAATCAGCTTTCATATAATACCTGATTTTGTCCCGATTGTCAAGCCCTTTCTTTCGTTTTCCTGCGCTTTTTACAGAATTCTCTCCATCAGACCCTCCAGCTCCCGGGTAGAGGAGAGGGGATAGTCCGGCGCCTGCGTCGTGACCGCGACATGGATCCCCACGGCCTTCATCCCGGCGGCATGGATGGCCTCGATGCCCGCCTGCGCGTCCTCAAAGCCGATGCACTCCTCCGGGCGCAGCCCAAGCGCCTGCGCGCAGTTCAGAAAGATCTCCGGGTCGGGCTTCTGGCGGGAGAGCTTCGCCGGGTCGGCAATGTAGTCAAATTCCTTGCGGAGATCCAGCTTTTCCAGCACCGTGGCGGCGTTGCGGCTCGCGGAGGCGACGGCCAGCCGGATCCCGCGGGCTCTGGCCTCGTGCAGGAAGGGAAGAACGCCGGGCAGGATATTCTCCCGGCTGAGCTTCTCCGAGAGGAGCTCACGGTAATAGCCGTTCTTCCGGTCGATCAGCTCGGCCTTTTCCGCCGCGGTGTAGGCGGCCTCTTTGCCGTTCCGTTTGAGAATGATCTCCAGCGAGCGAAGGCGCGTCACGCCCTTGAGCAGCTCGTTGTCCTGTTCGGTAAAATGCAGGCCGAGCTCCGTCGCCAGACGCTTCCACGCGAGATATTGAAAATACGCGGTGTCCGTCAGGACTCCGTCCAGGTCAAAAAGAAAACCCTTGATCATTGCAGCCACCTTCCGTTTTTCTTTCATTATAGCACAACCTGCGCGGCATGCCAAGCGTCAGGTTTCCTCGTTGATGTGGTGGATGTAGTCCAGCGAGCGCAGCGCCTCGATGATCTCACGGTGGGTCTTGTACTTTTTCAGCTCCGGGCTGCAGATCGTGACCGACACGGAATAGACGCTCAGGCCGGAATTGACATAGGCGGGGTTGGACTCGATGTCGTCGATGCGCATCCCCAGCCGCCGCAGCGTGGTGACAAAATCGCGCAGGTGCGCGCTGCTCGTCAGCTCCAGATGGATCTCGAAATGGTTGGAACGGTTTTTCAGATAGGTTTCAAAGGGCGGGAACCACCGCAGACAGCAGAGCAGCGCGGCAAAGCCGAACACCGCCACGGTGTACATCCCGGCGCCCGCAGCCAGCCCGATCGCCACGCAGACCCACAGACCGACAGAGGTCGTCAGCCCCTTGATCTGACTTTTGGAGCTGTAGAGGACGGAGTTCACGCTCAGGATTGCCACGCCGATCACCGCGGCGGCGGAGATCAGATAGCGGCTGCCGAGGTAGACGTCCAGCATCATGCACACAGCTCCCGCAAGCGTGACGAGAATGAAGGTGCGCAGCCCGGCAGCGTGACGCTTTTCCGCGCGCTCGCAGCCGGCGATCGCGCCGCAGAGGATCGCCACCCCCAGCCGCAGCGCGACCGCGCCCAGCGTCAGCTCCTGCGACCATGTACCGAGCAAAACAGAGATCGGATCCATATTATCTCCTTCCTGCCAGACGGCCATGACTGACCGGCCAGCTTTCCTGTTCCCGCGCCGCCTGCGTGAAGGCCGCTTCCTCCGCCGACGGCTCCGGGTATTTCGGCAGTTCCTGCTGGATTTTTTGGATACGCTCAATCAGCAGCTCTACCTCCGACTTTTGCGGCAGCTCCTCCGCCGGAAGCGGCGCGGCGTCCTCCAGCTTGACGGAATAGGAGTGCGAAAGATAGAGCGAAAGTTTTGCCAGCGCCGGGCCGACCAGCTCATACAGCACGCTGGAGGCAAGAATGATTGTTTGCAATCCGTCGCCCAACGCACCGCCGAGCGTTCGCGCACCCAGTGCAGCAAGGCCAATTGCCACACCCGCCTGCGGCGCCAGCGCCATGCCGAGGTAGTTGCGCGTTTCTTTTGGCTTGTGCACCAGCGCGCAGCCAATAAAGGCGCCGGTATATTTGCCCAGCACCCGCACAAAGAAATACAGCACGCCAACGAGCAGCAGCGGCGTATCCCCAATGCCGCCTGCGCCGGACAGGAGCGTATCGAGCTTGAAATTCAGACCGGAGCGCACGAAAAACAGCAGCAGCACCGGCGGACTGAAGTAGTTGAGCTGCTTGAACAGGTCCGTGTCGTCCGTCAGGTTGAGGTAGACGATGCCCATGGACATACAGCCGAGCAGGGGCGAAACGTTCACGGTCGTGCAGATGCCGCAGAAGGCAAACAGCACCGCGATGGAAACGATCAGGCGGTTGTCCTTGGAGCGGTTGCCCAGCAGGAGCTTCAGAAGCAGGCCGAACCCACAGCCGAGCAGCAGCACACCCGCGTTGGCCGCGATGGGCAGCGCGACGGTCTTGAAGCTGACGCCGCTGCCGAGCGAGGCCAGCGCCAGCGAGATCGCCGCGCTGTAGGCGATCAGGCTGACCACATCGTCCATCGCGACAACCTGCAAAAGCGTGTCGACAAAATCGCCGCGGGCGTTCAGCTGCCGGATGGTCATCATGGTCGAGGCAGGCGCGGTCGCGGATGCAAGCGCTGCCAGCACTGCGGAGAAGGCCAGTTCCATGTCCAGAATATAATAGGTAAGAACAAACACGAAGGCCGAAGCAACGCAGGCCTCCAGAAGCGTGATGACGGCGGCCTTGCCGCCGGTTTTTTTCAGCGTGGAAAAGCGAAAAAACTCACCCATGCTGAAGGCAATAAACGCCAGCGCGATGTCCGACAGGAAATCCATCCCCTCAATGACGCGCTGCGGCACCAGATTCAGGCAGTACGGTCCTATCAGAATCCCGCAGACAATGTAGGCCGTGACGTTCGGCAGATGCAGCTTTTTGGTCAACCGCGTCATGGCGAAGCCCAGAAACAGCATCAGCGCGACCGAAATGATGACTTGTGAGGACTGCGGCAGTCCCTGAAACAGCATGATGATCCTCCTCCCCGTTGCAATTTTCTTTCTTCTATGCTACGATAGGACTACCATAAATGCAAATCATGTTTTTTGATTCTATCATAAAAGAAAGGAATGAAACTCATGCTCGACCCCAAGGTACGCACGCTGCTCGCCGTGGTGGAAACCGGCAGCTTTACCAAGGCGGCGGGGCTGCTTTCCCTGACGCAGCCGGCCGTCAGCCACCACATCGGTCAGCTGGAACAGGAACTCGGAATTCGCATTTTTATCCGGGAAAAAGGGCGGATGACCCTGACAAAAAAAGGGGAGATCGTCGCGCGGTGCGCCAGACGCCTGAGCGCCATGTATGCCAAGCTGCATACCGATCTGAAGGATGCGGAGCGGAATCTGACGCGTCTGCGCGTGGGCATCACGCACACCGCGGAGAGCAATCTCATCACGGAGGCGCTGGCTCGTTTCAGCCATGAAAACAGCGGGATTCTCATTACAATTACGACAGATACCATAAATAATCTTTATGATGCGATGGAAAACTACGAGCTCGATCTCGCGGTCGTGGAGGGAAAGCCGCGCACGCAGACGCTCAACTCCCTGATGCTGGACACGGATTACATCGTCTGCGCGCTCTCCAACAACAATCCGCTCTCGCGCCGGGCGATGGTGCGGCTGGACGACCTCAAACGTGAGCGCATGATCCTGCGCCTGCCCACCTCCTCGACGCGCAAGCTGTTTGAAACCCACCTTGCAAGCCTCGGCGAAAGCATAGATGCCTTTGATGTCGCGCTGGAGGTGGACAATGTCGCGACGATCAAGGATCTGGTGCGCAAGGACTTTGGCGTGTCCATCCTCGCGCGCAGCGCCTGCATGGATGAGGTGCGCAAGGGAAAGATGACCATCCTGCCCATTGAGAATCTCAGCATGGCGCGGGAGATGAGCATCGTCTACCACCGCGATTTTTCGCACATGGACGTTTTGCAGGAGATTTTGAAGCTGTACCACGAAACCGTTGCAGAAAATTCATAAAACGATCCCGGACGCCATGCGTCCGGGCAGACTGTCAAAAAACCTATCCAGCCGAAAGTTTCGGAGGGAAGAATAGTGTGAAAGGGAACCGTCAGGGTTCCCTTTCGCGTTCAATAACCCGCCGCAGCGATCAAAATTGCAAAATAATACTACAAATATTGATTTTGCAATTTTGTAGGCAGCTTGTCAAAAAAGTCCTTTTGGACTTTTTTGACAAGCTGCCCGGACGCCATGCGTCCGGGATTACGTTATAATTGATTTCATTTCAACGCCCGCAGGGCGGCAAGCGCCGCCTCGACATCGGCCTGCGTTGTGGCGTAGCCGACGGAGAAGCGCACGGTTCCCTGTGGAAAGGTTCCCAGCGTTTTGTGCGCGGCGGGCGCACAGTGCAGGCCGCAGCGCGTCAGGATGCCGAACTCCTGCTCCAGCCGGTCGGCCGCCTCGGCATTGTCCATGCTCCGAAAATCAACAGAGATCACGCCGACGCGCGCCGCCGGTTCCCACGGCCCGGCCAGCCGCAGATGGGAAAGCCCCCGCAGGCCGTCCAGAAAGCGCTGCGTCAGCGCGGCCTCATGCGCGCGGAGCGCGGAAATTCCGGTTCTGTTTACATAATCCATTGCCGCAGACCAGCCGTAAATTCCCGGCAGGTTCGGCGTGCCGGACTCGAAGCGGTCGGGAAGATAGGGCGGCAATTCCTCGGAATCCGACATGCTCCCGGTGCCGCCCGCGATCAGGGGAGAGAGCTGAGCGGCGAATTCCTCCGTGACCAGCAGCGCACCGATCCCCTGCGGACCGAGCAGGCCCTTGTGCGCGGGAAGCGCCAGCGCACTCAGGTGGAAGCCCTCAAAATCCACGGGAATGTGCCCCGCCGACTGCGCGGCGTCCAGCACGAAGGGAACGTGATGTTGTTTACATAATTTTCCGATCGCTTCTGCATCCTGCACCGTGCCGCTGACGTTGGAGGCGTGGTTCAGGATCAGGAGCTCCGGCTTCTGCCGCAGGAGCGCCTCCGCCTCCGGCAGGAGCAGCCGCCCCTCACGGTCGCAGGGCAGGCGCGTAAAGGCTGCGCCGAGCTGCACCAGCGGCCGCATGACCGCGTTGTGCTCCATCGAGCTGACCAGCACGCGGCTGCCGGGATGCAGGCTGCCCTTGATCGCCAGATTCAGCGCCGCCGTCGCGCCGGCGGTCAGCAGCACGCGCGTCGGCTCCGGGTGATGAAAAAAGGCGCAGAGCTTTTCCCGCAGACCGAGCGTTTCCAGCTCCGCCTCCTGCGCCGGGGCATAGACGCCGCGGTTGATGCTCGCGCCCACGCGGTCGATGTAATGGCACATCCGCGCGCTCACGCCGGGCGCCTTCGGGAAGGAGGTCGCGGCATTGTCCAGGTAAATCATCTGCTTGCTCCAATCGCTTGTTTTTCCTGTATTATAGCGCAATTTCAAACTTTTAGCAAGTCACGAACAGACAACGTTCGACAATGTCGAATGATTTCTGCGCCGCTTGACAGGGGAAACCGGCGACGTTATACTATTTTCAGATAAACGCATCCGCGTTCTATCCGGAAAAGAAAAAGGAGAGTATAAAATGGAGAAACAAGGCTTTTTCAAAAAGTACTGGCTTGTTCTGCTGTGCGGCCTGCTGATCGGCGGCGCTGCGGTGCTTCTGAGCGCGCACGGCAACCCCGCGAACATGGGCTTCTGCATCGCCTGCTTCCTGCGCGATATTGCAGGCTCTCTGAAGCTGCATCAGGCGGGCGTTGTCCAGTATTTCCGCCCTGAGATCGTCGGCATCGTCGTCGGCGCCTGCCTCATGGCGCTCATCGGCAAGGAGTTCAAGCCCAAGGCCGGCAGCTCCCCCGTCATCCGCTTCACCCTCGGCGCGACCGTCATGATTGGTGCGCTGGTCTTCCTCGGCTGCCCGCTGCGCATGGTCATCCGTATCGGCGGCGGCGACCTCAACGCCATCATTGGCCTGGTCGGTTTCGTGATTGGTATTCTGATCGGCGTATTCTTCCTCAAGAAGAACTTCTCCCTCGGCCGCGCCTACAAGCAGGGAAAGGTGGAAGGCCTTGCTTTCCCCGTGATGCTGGTGTTCGGCTTTGTGCTGACGCTGGTCGGTGCGGTCTATTTCGCCTCCTCCACCGAAGGCCCCGGCTCCAAGCACGCGCCCATTCTTCTGGCTCTCGGCGTCGGTCTGATCGTCGGTGCGCTGGCGCAGAAGAGCCGCCTGTGCATGGTCGGTGGCGTCCGTGATGCCGTTATGTTCAAGGAATTCGGCCTGCTGGCAGGCTTCGGCTGCATCCTGCTCGCCGTTTTTGCCGGCAATGCCATCCGTGCGCTGGTCGAAGGCGTGCCCGTTTCCACCTACATCCGATTCGGCTTTGAAGGCCAGCCCATCGCCCACACCGAATGGCTGTGGAACCTGCTGGGTATGACCGTCGTCGGCTGGGGCTGCACCCTGCTTGGCGGCTGCCCGCTGCGTCAGCTCATTCTCACCGGCGAGGGCAACTCCGACAGCGCCATCACTGTCCTCGGCATGATCTCCGGCGCTGCCGCCGCCCACACGCTCAAGACGGCGTCCTCTGCGGACGGCACCGGCGCCAACGGCCCCATTGCCACGGCGGTCTGCCTGATCGTCCTGCTGATCGTTTCTCTGACCCATCTGAAAAAGGAGCAGTAAGCCATGATCGACGCAAGAGGCCTGTCCTGCCCGCTGCCCGTTTTGAAGGCGCAGAAGGAAATTGAAAAAAACCATCCCGTTACGCTGGAGATCCTCGTGGACAATGACACTGCGGTGCAGAATCTGAAGCGCTTCGCTTCTCACAGCGGCTACGCCGTTGCGGTCCGCACGCTGGAGGACGACGAGTATTCCCTCGTTCTGACGAAGGCATGATGCAGTTTGTTGCAACGTTTCACACGCATCTGGCCGCACTCAAAACGCACCGCCGCATGACGGCAGAGGGCGTTTCCGCCCGGATGGCGCCCGTCCCGCGCAAGATCTCATCTTCCTGCGGAACCTGTGTGTTCTATCAGGCGGAGGATGCCTGCTACGGCCTGCTGGACACGGACACCGAGGCGGTCTACCGCCTTTCAGGCGGCGCGCCGGAGCTTCTGCGGGAATTTGAATAATCCTTAAGAATCCCTTAAATTATCGCCCTGCGGCCACTTCCGCAGGGCGATTTTCTTGCTTTTTGCAGAAAAATGTGATATATTAATTTCAATATTTCACAAGGAGCTTTTCTTATGCTGCAATGGCTGACGACCACGCAGGCGGGACGCCTGCTGCTGACGCTCCTGATCTCCGCCGTTCCGGTGATCGAGCTGCGCGGCGGGATCCCTTACGGAATCGCAAAGGACTTGGATCCGTGGCTCGTTTTTGCCGCCAGTGTGATCGGCAATATGCTGCCGGTTCCGTTCATTCTGCTGTTTATCCGCAAGATCCTGCATTGGATGAAGCGCTATCCGCGTCTCGGGAAAATTGCCTGCAAGCTGGAGGCACGCGCAGCGAAAAAGAGCGCCGGCGTGCGCAAATCCGAGCTGGTGGGGCTGTGTATTCTTGTCGCAATCCCGCTGCCCGGTACGGGCGCATGGACGGGCGCGCTGGTCGCCGCGCTGATGGATATGCGGCTGAAACGGGCGATCCCCACGATTTTTGTCGGCGTGCTGATCGCCGGGCTTCTGGTCACCTTGGCCTGTACGGGCGTGCAGGCGCTGCGTTTTCTGGTCTGACGGACAGGGAGGAATAAAATGAAGCGACAGGGTTATATTTCTTGGGACGAGTATTTTATGGGCATCGCGCTGCTGGCAGCCGAGCGCAGCAAGGACCCCAACACGCAGGTCGGCGCGTGCATCGTTTCGCCGGAGAATATCATCATTTCCACCGGCTACAACGGCCTGCCCAACGGGTGCAGCGACGACGAGTTCCCGTGGGAGCGCGAGGGCGCCAATACGAAATATCCCTTCGTCGTCCATGCGGAGTTGAACGCCATTCTGAACGCGGGCGGACGCGTCCTGCGCGGCGCGCGGCTGTATGTGGCGCTGTTTCCCTGCAACGAGTGCGCAAAGGCCATCATTCAGGCCGGAATTGCCGAGATCGTCTATCTCTCCGATAAGTACAACGGCACGGAGATGAACCTCGCCTCCAAGCGGATGCTCGATGCGGCGGGCGTGCGCTACCATCAGCTCCCCACCGAGCTGCGAAAGATCACGCTGGATTTCTCCTGTGAGACCTGAGCCTTTGGCACGCCGCAGCGCCGGAAAATACGATTTTTTAAAAATATTTCTTTACTTTTTCGCGGCTTTATGCTACGATTAAATAGCTGACGGCTGTCAGTGCATCCCCGCGCTCAGTTCCGGGAAATCTCTCCGAATCCGGAGTGCTCCGCCATCCCAAACTTAGCCGGAGGACAATTTTTTGAAAGGTGGAAACAACCATGATCCAGAAAGAAAAAAAGACCGCTATCATCGCGGAATATGCGACCCACGAGGGCGACACCGGTTCTCCCGAGGTCCAGATCGCCATTCTCACCGCCCGCATCAATGAGCTCAACGAGCATCTGCGCGAGCACAAGCACGACAACCATTCCCGCCGCGGCCTTCTGATGATGGTCGGCAAGCGCCGCAGCCTGCTGGACTATCTGGCAAAGAAGGACATCAACCGCTATCGTGCCATCATTGCCAAGCTGGGCATCCGCAAGTAATATCTGTAAAAAATGGGCGGCCCTGCGGTCGCCCATTTTCACCATCCCCGCCGCGGGAGTGTCGTTTAGCAGTTGAAAGCGCCGCTGATTCCTCGGAAGCGGTTTCAAGTGCTAAAACCTCCCGTGATCTTATAATAAATGGAGGTTTTTCCCATGATCACCAGAAAACAGTATCCGAACCATCACGTGTTCGAAACGACCATCGGCGGCCGCCCCTTCACCGTGGAGACGGGCAAGGTCGCAGAGCTGGCCGATGCAGAGTGCATCTGCCGTTACGGCGACACCGTCGTTCTGACCACCGTGACCTGCTCCCCCGACCCCAAGCCCGGCATCGACTACTTCCCCCTGACCATCGAGTTTGAGGAGAGAATGTACGCCGTCGGCCGTATCCCCGGCAGTTTCAATCGCCGCGAGGGCAAGCCCTCCGAGCGCGGCATTCTGAACAGCCGTATCATCGACCGTCCGATGCGCCCGCTGTTTGACGACGAGCTGCGCAATGACGTCGTCGTCACCTGCACCGTGCTGGCCAACGACTATGACAACCCCGTCGAAGTCGTCGCCTCCCTCGGCGCTTCCATCTCCGTTGCCTGCTCCGACGTGCCCTGGAACGGCCCCATCGCCACCACGAACGTCGCCTACGTGAACGGCGAATATGTCGTCAACCCCTCCACCGATCAGCGCAATGCCGCCGACTGCTTCGTCTGCATCGCTTCCACCTTTGAGAAGGTCGTCATGATCGAAACGGAAGCCAAGGAAGCCCCGGAGAACATCGTCTACGAGTGCATCCGTGTTGCCCACGAGACCAACATGGAGATCGTCAAGTTCATCAACACCATCGTTGACACCATCGGCAAGCCGAAGTTCACCTTTGAGAAGGCCGCCGTCAACCACGACCTGCTGGACGACCTGTGCGCCTATGGCATGGATCAGATCGAGTACGCGCTCGACACCGACGACAAAAACGTCCGCGAGGAGCGCCTGACCGCCGCCCGCCGCGACTTCGCCGAGAAGTTCGCCGAAAAGTACGAGGACTTCGATGTCAACATCGACGTCTGCCTGTACAAGATGCAGAAGAAGATCGTCAAGAAGTGGCTGCTGGCCGGCAAGCGTGTCGACGGCCGCCAGATGGACGAGATCCGCCCGCTGGATGCCGAGGTCGGCGTTCTGCCGCGCGTCCATGGTTCCGGCCTGTTTGCAAGAGGCCAGACGCAGGTTCTGTCCATCTGCACGCTGAACACTCTCTCCGCCGCGCAGAAGCTGGACACCATCTATCAGGAAGATACCAAGCGTTATATCCACCACTACAACTTCCCGTCCTTCTCCACCGGAGAAGCAAGAGCGGCTCGCTCCACCTCCCGCCGCGAGATCGGCCACGGCTCTCTGGCGGAAAAGGCCCTCGTGCCTGTCCTGCCCAGTGTGGAAGAATTCCCCTACGCCATCCGCGTCGTTTCCGAGGTTCTGTCCTCCAACGGCTCCACCTCTCAGGGCTCCATCTGCGGCTCCACGCTGGCGCTGATGGACGCAGGCGTTCCCATCAAGCGTCCGGTCGCGGGCATCTCCTGCGGCCTGATCTCCGATCAGGAGACCGGCGAATGGCGCACATTCACGGATATTCAGGGCGTTGAGGACTTCCATGGCGAAATGGACTTCAAGGTCGCCGGTACGACCGAGGGCGTCACCGCCATCCAGATGGACCTGAAGAACAAGGGCCTGACCATGGAGATTATTGCCGACGCACTGGAGCGCTGCCGCAAGGCCCGTCTTGAGATTCTTGAGAAGGTCATGCTGCCCTGCATCTCCGAGCCGCGTCCCGACGTTTCCGAGTATGCTCCGAAGATGATCTCCATGCAGATTCCGGTGGACAAGATCCGTGAGGTCATCGGCTCCGGCGGCAAGACCATCCAGAAGATCTGCGCGGACACAGGCGCCAAGGTCGACATCGACGACGACGGCAATGTGTTCATCGCCGCGGTCGATCCCGCAGCCGGCTACGCCGCCAAGAAGATGATAGACGACATCTGCTTCGTCCCCGAGGTCGGCGCGCTGTACTACGGCAAGGTCGTCCGCATCCTGCCCATCGGCGCTTTCGTCGAGATCGCTCCGGGCCACGACGGTATGGTTCACATTTCCAAGCTGGAAAACCGCCGCGTCGAGAAGGTCGAGGACGTGCTGAACGTCGGCGACATGACCTGGGTCAAGTTCATGGGCTTCGACGAGAAGGGCCGCGCGAACTTCAGCCGCAAGGACGCGCTGAAGGAAATCGCAGAGTCTGAGCAGAACAAGTAAAAAAACAGCCGGGTGGAAGAGAAATTTTCCACCCGGATTTTCGTAACAGCAGGGCAGGCGCCTTTCGGCGTCTGCCCTGCTTTATATTATATTATGAAATTACAATTTCAGCTTCGGCCGCAGCTTGACGAAATAGAAAATCTCCAGCCGGCCGATCAGAATGTCATAGACCACGAAGGTGAGATTCGCCAATGCCACCAGCGCCGCAAGCATCCACTTCCCGTATTCGCGGAATTCGGCCGAGACTGCGGGCATCCGGAACACGAAGATCATCAGCCCATAGGCGGCGCAGAGAGCTGCGTTGACATAGAGCAGCTTGACCAGCCATTTCAGGAATTTTCCGCCGTGCAGCCGCCCGAAAAAAGTCTTGAGCATGGGATAATAGCCGAAAAATACGAAGAGGATCGCGCTTTCCTTTTCCGGTGCAAGCAGCAGGCTCAGAATCGACACCGCGCCGTACCACACAAGGCCCCATTTCCAGCCGCATTCGCAGTAGACTGGGATCAGTACCAGCGAAGCCATCACCGGGCAGGCAATTGAGGCAAAGGCAACCGTCCCGCCGAGGAACATCAGTCCCACCGCCAGCGCGGCCAGCACGCCGCACAACGCAAGGACGGAGGCTTTCGTTTTTTTATTCATGACGTTCGCCGCCTGCGTTCTTTTTCAGCAGGTCGTACTTGATGTCCCACAGCCGCTGCGACAGATCGACATAGTAGGTGTGCGGGTTGTCAAAGCGCTTGACCTCGTCCCAGAGGGTATCCACCTGCTGGCGGCAGTAGTTGCAAATTTCATCGAGGGTCGGGAGCTGATAGACCAGCTTGCCATTGCGGAAGATCGGCACCTGAAGCTCACGTGCCGTGAAATTGTAGACCTCTTTTTCCTTCCAAGTGGCTTCTGGGTCGAAGATGCGGATGTTCTTGCTGTCGTCTACGGTTTCGTCCCAGACGCACAGGTAGTCCGCGATGGCCTTGCCGGTGTCGTTGCCGTAGAAGCGGTAGAGCTTCTTGAAGTGCGGGTTCGTGATCTTGCCGGTGTTCTCGGAGATTTTGATCTTCGGCTCGATTGTGCCGTCCGGACGCTCCACGGCAACCAGCTTGTACACGCCGCCAAATACCGGCTCGCTGCGGGCGGTGATCAGGCGTTCGCCCACGCCGAACATATCGATCTGCGCGCCCTGCCGCAGGAGATCCTGAATCAGATATTCATCCAGAGAATTGGAAACGGAGATCGCGCATTCCGTCCAGCCTGCCTCGTCGAGCATCTTTCTGGCCTTTTTGGTCAGGTAGGTCATGTCGCCGGAGTCCAGGCGGATACCGCATTTGGTGATGCCCTTGGGCTTGAGGACTTCATTGAAGGCGCGGATGGCGTTGGGAATGCCGCTTTTCAGCGTGTTGTAGGTATCGACCAGCAGCGTGGCGTTCGTCGGATAAAGCTCGCAGTAGGTGCGGAAGGCTTCGTATTCGTTGTCGAACATCTGCACCCAGGAGTGCGCCATGGTGCCGCCGGCGTAGACGCCGTAGAGCTGGTCGGAGATCGTGCAGGCCGTGCCGTTGCAGCCGCCGATGTAGGCAGCGCGCGCGCCGAGGATCGCGCCCTGCGCGCCCTGTGCCCGGCGGGAGCCAAATTCCAGCACCGTCCGGCCCTGCGCCGCGCGGACGACGCGGTTGGCCTTCGTTGCAATGAGGCTCTGGTGGTTCAGGATCAGCAGGATATAGGTTTCGACCAGCTGCGCCTCGATCGCAGGCGCACGCACCGTGAGGATGGGCTCCTTGGGGAAGATGGGCGTGCCCTCCGGGACGGCGAAAATGTCGCCCGTGAAGCGGAAGTCCTCAAGATATTTGAGGAAGCCCTCGTCGAAGAGCTTTCTGCCGCGCAGGTAGGCGATGTCCTCCGCGGAGAAATGAAGGTCCTGAATGTATTCGACGACCTGCTCCAGACCGGCGGCGATGGCGAAGCCGCCATTGTCCGGCACGTTGCGGTAAAACACGTCGAAATAGCAGATCTGATCCTTCATCCCGCTGACAAAGTAGCCGTTGCCCATCGTCAGTTCATAGAAATCGCAGAGCATCGTCATGTTCAGAGTTTTGTTGACTTTCATATTGCACCTCAAAAAGTGTGTTTTCTTTGATTATAGCCGTTTTTTCGCAAAATGGCAATCATTATTTCTGATTGACTTTCCCGCGCCTTTTGATATGATATAATCAGATAAGAATGGGAGGATCGCACAATGGCAATTGAAATCGGACTTCAGGGGCACGCAGAGACCCTTGTGGAAAAAGAAGACACCGCGCAGTCGGTCGGCTCCGGCGGACTGCTCGTCTATGCCACGCCCTGTCTGGCGGCACTGATGGAGGGCGCAGCCTATGAGAGCATCGCGCCGCTGCTCGCCGCGGATGTAAGCTCCGTCGGCACGCGCATGGACTTGACCCATTCCTCGGCCACGCCCGTTGGGATGCAGGTGCGCGCGGAATCCACCGTCACGGCGGTGGAGGGGCGGAAGATCACCTTTGAGATCGTCGCCTACGACGAGGCAGGGGAGATCGGCCGCGCCGTCCACGAGCGCGTCGTCATCAAGACCGAGCGCTTTCTGGAAAAATGCTACGATAAGCTGTGAAAGGAGCCGCAGCCTTGGAAAAACAGTTTTTGCAGGCCGGACAGATCGTCAGCACCCACGGCGTACAGGGAGAAGTGAAGATCCTGCCGTGGGCCGATGCGCCGGAGTTCCTGCTGGATTTTGATACCTTTTATCTGAACGGGAAGCCCTATGAGGTCGTTTCCTCCCGCGTCCACAAGACCTGCGTGCTGGTGAAGCTGCGCGGCGTGGATACGCCGGAGGCCGCAATTCTCCTGCGCGGGCAGACCGTTTCCATCGACCGCAGCGGCGTGAAGCTGCCGGAGGGGACGGTGTTCATCGCCGACCTGATCGGCTGCCGCGTGCTGGATGAAGCAGGCGAGGAGATCGGAAAAATCAAGGACGTGCTGACCATGCCGTCGAGCGACGTTTATGTCATCGAGGGCGCACGCAGCTATATGATCCCTGCGGTCAAGGAATTCATCCGCGAGATTGACGCTGCGCAGGGAATCGTGCGGGTGCATCTGATCGAGGGAATGGCGACGGATGAGAATTGACATTTTGACGCTGTTTCCCGACACCGTCGGGGACATGATGAACGAATCCATCCTCGGCCGCGCGCAGGAGCGGGGTTATATCCGCATCGAAGCGCACCAGATCCGCGACTACACCGCAAACAAGCAGAATCAGGTGGACGACTATCCCTACGGCGGCGGGCGCGGCGCGCTGATGCAGGCAGACCCCCTGTATCGCTGCTGGTGCCACGTCTGTGACGAGGCGGGCGCGCCGGTGCATACGATCTTTCTTTCCCCCTGCGGCCATGTGTTCCGGCAGGAGGATGCCAAGCGCCTTTCGCAGATGGAGAATATCGTGCTGGTCTGCGGCCACTACGAGGGCATAGATCAGCGCTTCATTGACGAGTGCGTGGACGAGGAGATCTCTATCGGAGACTTCGTCCTGACGGGCGGCGAGATCCCGGCAATGGCCGTCGCGGACTCAGTGTGTCGGCTGGTGCCCGGCGTTCTGCCGGATAAGGAATGTTTTGAGGACGAGAGCCACTGGGACGGCCTGCTGGAATACCCGCAGTACAGCCGCCCGGCCGTCTGGCACGGCCGCGAGGTACCGCCCATTCTTCTCTCCGGCGACCATGCGAAGGTCGCACGCTGGCGCAGAAAGCAGGCCATCCTGCGCACCCGCGCGCGCAGGCCGGATATGTACGAAAAGCTGCGCTTTGAAACAAAAGAGGATAAAAAAATTCTGAGGGAGATCGCAGACGATGACGAACTTGGAAACGCTGAAACAGTGGATTAAGGAAAGCAGCCGCATTGTCTTTTTCGGCGGCGCGGGCGTCAGCACGGAAAGCGGCATTCCGGATTTCCGCAGCGTGGACGGCCTGTACCACCAGAAATTTGACTACCCGCCGGAAACGATCATCAGCCACAGCTTTTATGAGGCACGGCCGGAGTATTTTTTCCAGTTCTACCGCGAAAAAATGCTCCCCCTCGGCTTCGAGCCGAACATCACCCACCGCGTGCTTGCCAAGTGGGAGCAGGAGGGCAAGCTGCTGGCCGTTATCACGCAGAACATCGACGGCCTGCACCAGAAAGCGGGCAGCAAGCGCGTCTACGAGCTGCACGGCAGCGTCCTGCGCAACTACTGCACCCGCTGCGGCAAGTTCTACCCCGCGGAGTTCGTCCGCGATGCACGGGGGATCCCTCGCTGCACCTGCGGCGGCATTGTCAAGCCGGACGTGGTGCTCTATGAGGAGAGCTTGAATGAGGACACGCTGGCGGGCGCGATCTCCGCGCTGCGGCAGGCCGATCTGCTGATCGTCGGCGGCACGAGCTTAACGGTCTATCCCGCCGCCGGGCTGCTGGGCTATTACCGCGGCCACCGGCTCGTGCTCATCAACCGCGACGCGACGCCTTATGACGAAGAGGCCGATCTGGTCTTTCACGATTCGCTGGGCAGCATTTTCTCCCAGCTACAGGAGCTTTGAATGGAACATACCATGCAGGTCATCGCGCGCATCCGCAGCGAATTTCCAACGAAATTTGGCATCCCGCGCCAGAGCGGACTGGTGCCAGAAACGCGCGCCACGATCGTTTTTGAACCCGAATACCGCAATCCGGACGCGCTGCGCGGGCTGGAGGGTTTTTCCCACCTCTGGCTGATCTGGGAATTCTCCGAGTCCGTCCGCGACGGCTGGTCGCCTACGGTGCGCCCGCCGCGTCTGGGCGGCAATGTGCGCCGCGGCGTTTTTGCCACGCGCTCGCCTTTCCGCCCGAACCCCATCGGTCTTTCCTGCGTTCGGCTGGAAAAGATTTGCCCGACGGAGGATCGCGGGACGGTCCTGCTCGTTTCCGGGGCCGACCTGATGGACGGCACGCCTATTTTTGACATCAAGCCCTACATTCCCTACGCCGATGCCCATCCGGAGGCGCTGGAGGGCTTCACCGCGCAGGCGGGGGATTATCTGTTAGATGTGGTGTTCCCGCCGGAGCTGGAAAAACTCATTCCGCTGGAGCAGCGCGCTGCGCTGCGCGGCGTTCTGTCGCACGACCCGCGCCCTTCGTATCAGGCCGACCCGACCCGCGTGTACGGGATGCGCTTTGCGGCTTTCGACGTCCGCTTCACCGTGGAGGAGCATACACTGACCGTGCGGGAGGTCATTGTGCAATAGCAAAAAGAGCCGCTTGCGCGGCTCTTTTTGCTCAGCTTGTCAAAAAAGTCCTTTTGGACTTTTTTGACAAGCTGCCTACAAAAT
>UQWH01000047.1 GCA_900544705.1 uncultured Eubacteriales bacterium
AAAACACCGCACCGGAAATCCGGTGCGGTGTTTTCTACGATCGGGACTATAAGCCGGGTTCTGTAATCGACAGCCATCTATCTCGACGTATCGTTGCCGGTACGCTCAAGCCACCTCCACGGAAACGGCCGGGCCAGCCAATGTTTCCTCCACGGTGTTGCTCCGAATAGAGTTTACAGCGCCGCGATGTTCCCATGCGGCGGGTGAGCTCTTACCTCGCCTTTCCACCCTTACTCCGGCGGCGTGAGCCGCGGAGCGGTATCTCTCTGTTGCACTTTTCCTGAAGTCGCCTTCGGCGGGCGTTACCCGTTATTCTTGCCCTGCGGAGCCCGGACTTTCCTCATGAAAGCGCCTTTCGGCGCAGTCACGCGGCTGTCCGTCCCGGTCGCTTCACTATTGTACTTTATTTCTCCGCGCTTGTCAAACGGATTGCAAAATTTCTTTTCAGAGGGTATAATATCCATGTTCCGCGGGGGAAGCCGCGGGGAAAGAGGGGCTTGTTTGTGACACTCCACGAATATTTTGAAAATCTGCGCGGGAAAAAGGCATTGGTGCTCGGCCTCGGTGTGAGCAACCGTCCGCTGGTGCGCCTGCTGCTGCAATATGGGATCGACGTGACCGGCTGCGACAAAACGCCGCGGGAAAAGCTGGAGGAGGAAGTGCTGGAGCTGGAGCGCATGGGCGCAAAGCTTCATCTGGGTGAGTGCTATCTGGAGGGCATTTCCGGCGACATCGCCTTCCGCACGCCCGGGCTGCATCCGGAGAAACCGGAGCTTGCCGCGCTGCGTGCGGCGGGAACGAAGATCACCTCCGAGATGGAGGCCTTCTTTGAGGTTTGCCCCTGCCAGATCATCGGCGTGACCGGCTCCGACGGCAAGACCACGACCACCACCCTGATCTCCGAGCTGCTGCGCCGGGCGGGCTGCCGCGTCTGGGTGGGCGGCAACATTGGCACACCGCTTCTGGACAAGGCGGAGCAGATGCAGCCGACGGACAAGGTCGTGCTGGAGCTCAGCTCCTTTCAGCTGATGGATCTGCACTACAGCTGCCACACGGCGGTCGTGACCAACCTCGCGCCCAACCATCTGGATATGCACAAGGACATGGCGGAGTATGTCAATGCCAAGAAGAATATTTTCCTGCGTCAGGGCGCGGGCGATACGCTGATCCTGAATCTGGACAACGAGATCACGGCCGGTTTTGCGAAGGAAGCAAAGGGAAACGTTCTTTGGTTTTCCCGGCAGAAGCCGGTGGAAAACGGCGTGTACTTCAAAGACGGCGTGATCTGGAGAGGCAGGGAAGCCCTGCTGCGGCAGGAGGAGATTCTGATTCCCGGTCTGCACAATGTGGAAAACTACATGGCGGCCATTCTGGCGGTGGGCGACAGTGTTTCCGACGAGGACATCCGCTATGTCGCCAAGCACTTCGGCGGGGTGGAGCACCGCATCGAGCTCGTGCGCGTCAAGGATGGCGTGTCGTATTACAATGATTCTATCGCTTCTTCACCCAGCCGGACGATCGCCGGCCTGCGCAGCTTCCGGAAAAAGGTCATCCTGATCGCGGGCGGCTATGACAAGCACATTCCATACGACGTGCTCGGCCCGGAGATCGTGCAGCACGTGAAGCTGCTGATCTGCACCGGCGCGACCGGAGAGAAAATCGCGCAGGCGACGGAAAATGCAGAAAATTACCGCGAAAATATGCCAGAAATTCTGCGGATCGACGACTTTTACGAGGCGATCCGTACGGCCGCGCGCCGCGCGGAGGCGGGCGACGTGGTGCTGCTGTCCCCGGCGAGCGCCGCGTTTGACAAGTTCAAGAACTTTATGGTGCGCGGCGCCGAGTTCAAGAAAACCGTGATGGAGCTGTAATATGAGAAAGAACTGTGCGGCGGTGATCGTCGCGGCCGGGAGCGCCGCGCGGATGCAGGGGATAGACAAGATGCTCGTCCCTCTGGCGGGCGTGCCGGTGGTGCTGCGCTCGGCGCAGGCGCTCGCGGCCTGTGCGGAGATCGACAGCCTTGTGATCGTCACGCGCAAAGAACTGGTAGGGCAGGTTACGGCGCTGTGTGCCGGGGTGAAAAAGCTGAAAGCGGTCGTGCCGGGCGGCGCAAGCCGCGCGGAGTCGGTGCTGGCGGGGCTGGATGCGCTGCCGCCGGAGGCGGAGCTGGCCGCCGTTCACGACGGTGCACGCCCGCTGGTCACGGCTGCGGTCGTCCGCGAGGCGGTGCAGGAGGCGGCGCACTGCGGCGCGGCTGCGCCGGCGGTTCCCGTCCATGACACGATCAAGGTGGCCGAAAACGGCGCGGTTCTCTCCACGCCGGATCGCAGCTGCCTTTTTGCGGTGCAGACGCCGCAGGTCTTTGACGCGGCGATGCTCAAAGACGCCTTGCACCGCGCACTGGAGGCGGGGGCTGCGCTGACAGACGACTGCTCTGCGGCGGAGGCAGCGGGGATCGCCGTGCATCTGACGCCGGGCAGCGAGGAAAATCTCAAGATCACCACGCCGGTCGATCTGACCTTGGCGGAAGCCATTCTGAAACGGAGGAATTCCATGCGCATCGGACACGGTTATGACGTACACCGTCTGACGGAGGGCAGAAAGCTAATCCTCGGCGGTGTGGAAATTCCCTTTGAGCGCGGACTGGACGGCCACTCGGATGCGGACGTGCTTGTCCACGCGGTCATGGACGCGCTCCTTGGCGCAGCGGCGCTGCGCGACATCGGCGTGCTGTTTCCGGACAATGACCCGGCCTACAAGGGCATTTCCAGTATGCTGTTGCTGGAAAAGGTGATGGAGCATCTCCGCGCGGCAGGCTATGCGGTGGGGAATGTGGATGTGACCGTTCTGGCCCAGCGGCCGAAGCTGAAAGATTATATTCCGGCCATGCGGGAGAATCTTGCCCGCGCGATGGGCGTCGACCTCGGATGCGTCAGCGTCAAGGCAACGACGGAGGAGGGCCTTGGCTTCACCGGCAGCGGCGAGGGCATCACCTGCCATGCCGTGTGTCTGCTGGAAAGCCGCTGATCGAAAGAGCAGCAAAACACAAGGAGAGGAAGGCAGTTGCCTTCCTCTCCTTGTTTGCCGCAGGTCAATCGACGATGTCGACGGTGACATGCTTCCCGTCGCGCTGGGCGACAGCCTTGACGATCGTGCGGATCTCCTTCGCGATACGGCCCTGTCTACCGATGACTTTGCCCATATCCTCCGGAGCGACACGCAGCTCAAGAATGGTGTTGTCGCCGTCCTCTCTCTGTGTTACAGTGACCGCATCGGGCTGATCGACCAACTGCCTTGCAACATAGAGCAAGAGTTCTTCCATTGTGCTGCTCCCTTCGATCAAAGGACGTTAGCCTTTTTCAGAAGAGCCTTCACGGTATCAGTGGGCTGGGCGCCGTTCTTGATCCACTGCTGTGCCTTCTCGGCGTCGATGGTGATCATAGCCGGCTCGGTCAGGGGGTTGTAGGAGCCGATCTCTTCGATGCAGCGGCCGTCGCGCGGGCTGCGGGAATCAGCAACGACAATGCGATAGTAGGGAGCCTTCTTTGCACCCATTCTTCTCAGTCTGATTTTTACCATGGGGTTTCACCTCCAAATAGATTTGAAAATTTATATCATCAAACAATTGCTTGACAATGACTTACATACCGGGGAAGCCCGGGAACCCGCCGCCCATTTTACCGAACATCTTGCGCTTTTTGCCCTTGCCGTTCATCTGCTTGACCAGCGCCTGCATCTGCTCAAACTGCTTGAGCAGGCGGTTGATGTCCTCCACCTTCTGGCCGCAGCCGGCCGCGATGCGGCGCTTGCGGGAGGAGTTGAGGCAGGCGGGATTCTCGCGCTCGTAGGGCGTCATGGACAGGATGATCGCTTCGACGCGCGCGAGCGCGTTCTCGTCGACCTGCACGTTCTTCATCGCGCCCATGCCGGGGATCATGCCCAGAAGGTCCTGCATCGAGCCCATGGACTTGAGCTGCACCAGCTGATCATAGAAATCCGCGAGGGTGAATTTGTTCGCGCGGAGCTTCTGCTCGAGCTCCTGTGCCTTCTTCTGGTCGAGGGCCTGCTCGGCCTTTTCGATCAGCGTCAGGACGTCGCCCATGCCGAGAATGCGCGAAGCCATGCGCTCGGGGTGGAAGGGCTCGATCATGTCCAGCTTTTCGCCGGTGCCGATAAACTTGATGGGCTTGCCGGTGACGGCCTTGACGGAAAGCGCCGCGCCGCCGCGGGCGTCGCCGTCGAGCTTGGTGAGCATCACGCCGTCGATGTCCAGCCATTCGTTGAAGGACTGCGCGGCGTTGACCGCGTCCTGACCGGTCATGGCGTCCACGACCAACAGAATTTCGGACGGCTGCACGGCGGCCTTGATGGACTTCAGCTCATTCATGAGCGCCTCGTCCACGTGCAGGCGGCCGGCGGTATCGAGAAAGACCATGTCGTTGCCGTGCTGCTGGGCGTGGCGGACGGCGGCCTTTGCGATGTTGACGGGGTTTTCCTGTCCCATCTGGAACACGGGAATGTCGAGCTGGCTGCCCACGACCTCCAGCTGCTTGATGGCGGCCGGACGGTAGATGTCGCAGGCGACGAGCAGGGGACGCTTGCCCTGCTTCTTGAAAAGTCCCGCCAGCTTTGCGCCGTTGGTGGTTTTGCCCGCGCCCTGCAGGCCGACGAGCATGACGACCGTCGGGGGCTTGGGGGAGATGGTGATGCGCTGGTTCTCGCTGCCCATGAGCTTGATCAGCTCTTCGTTGACGATCTTGACGATCATCTGGGCAGGCGTGAGGCTCTCCAGTACATCCGCGCCGACGCAGCGCTCGGAAACGGACTTGATGAAGTCCTTGACGACCTTATAGCTGACGTCTGCTTCCAGAAGGGCAAGGCGAATCTCGCGCATTGCCTCCTTGATGTCGGCTTCGGTCAGGCGGCCCTTGCCGCGCAGCTTTTTGAATGCTGCGCTGAGTTTTGCGGTCAGACCTTCAAATGCCATGGTTTACTCCTTTACGGATGCGGCAGCGGTGAGGATCCGCTGTGCGCAGCGCTGCACAGAGGGGTCTGTGCTGGCGGAAAGCTGCTGAGCAGCGTTATGGATCTCCTCCAGCGCCGCGCGGAGCCTGCGCTCACGGGCAACACAGCCAGTGGCGGCTTCCATATCGCGCAGGAGCGCTTCGGCGCGGGAGATCGTGTCATGCACGCCCTGCCGGGAAATGCCTTCCTGCTCGGCGATCTCGCTGAGGGAGAGATCCTGATTATAATAGAGATCAAAATAGGTTTTCTGCTTTTCCGTCAGAAGGCTACCGTAGTAATCCAACAGCAGGGACATGGTGAACGCTTCCTGCTTCATCGCGCACGCCTCCTTCTGACAGCTTGTCTATTCTACAATAATTCTGCCCGCCTGTCAAGAGAAAAAACTTGACAGTGAAGATTTTTTTCGACGGGTATAACAAGACGGGAAAAAGCATAAGCTTGACCGAGGTGATGGACAATGCGGAATTTTTTGCGGCGGAATCTGCCGCTTCTGATCGTGATGGGGGTCTTGACATCGCTGGTGGCCATCGCGGCGGCGAAGCAGCCGCCGGTGCTTCCGGCGGGCTCGTGGGGGCTGAGCTTCCAGACGCAGGGCCAGCCGCCGGTGGGCAATACCTCCAACGACCGCCTAAAAGAGTACGGCGCGGCCTATCTTGGCGACACAAGTCAGAAAAAGATCTATCTGACCTTTGATTCCGGCTACGAAAACGGCTGTACCGCACAGATCCTGGACACATTGAAAAAGCATAACATCCACGCGGCCTTTTTCCTTGTGGGCAATTATATCGAAAAGAACCCGGAGCTCGTGCGCCGCATGGTGGACGAGGGGCATATCGTGGGAAACCACACCTACCACCACTGGGATATGTCCAAAATCAGCGACCCGGCGCGCTTCCGGCAGGAGCTGGAGTCGCTGGAGGAGCTCTACAGGCAGACGACCGGACAGGAAATGAAAAAATTCTACCGTCCGCCGCAGGGCATCTACTCTGAGGAAAACCTGAAAATGGCGCAGGAGCTGGGCTATCATACCGTGTTCTGGAGCCTTGCCTATGTCGATTGGCTCAATGACAAGCAGCCGACCTCGGAGCAGGCCTTTTCCAAGCTCATCCCGCGCATCCATGACGGCGCGGTCGTTCTGCTGCACAGCACCTCCAAGACCAATGCGGCGATTCTGGACGATCTTCTGACCCGCTGGGAGTCGATGGGCTACACCTTCGGAACGGTGGAGGAACTTTTCTCCTGAACTGTCACCAATCCGGCCTCCTGTCATAACATGGAATGAGCGAAATGCTCATAACTTTATCGGGAGGTTCTACTATGAATTGTAATAACGGGTTTGGCAGCTGCTGGTGGATCATCATTCTGATTCTCCTGTTCTCCTGCTGTGGTGGCTGCGGCACCGGCCTCACGAGCGGCAACGGCTGTGGCTGTGGCTGCGATAACAACAACGGCTGCGGCTGCGGCTGCTGAATACTTCGGCGGAGGGGGGTACCCCCTCCGCTTTTTTAGATTGACAACCTGCGGCGGATGCGGTACGATAAGAAAAAAACAGGAGGCTGCTTATGACAGAAGAAAACGCCCTGCTGCGCGAGCGCAGCTACCGTGTGCATCTCCGTGCCGCGCTGGAGGATTTCTGCGAAATTTACCCGACGGCCGGGCAGCTCGACGGGCTTCTGAATGGCCTTGAACGAAAAAATCTCACGCTTGCCTCCGGGCCGGCCTATTTTGACGCCGAGGCCTATGTCCTGAAGGCCGCCTTCGGCTGTGTGGAGGACGCTATCCGCCGCGCACAGCGTCTGGCGCTGCGGCAGGCAGAGGAGGAAACATAAAAAAGCGACCGAAAAACCGGTCGCTTTTCTGCATTTTAGCCCCACATTGCCGAAAGAGTGGGGATGATCTGCTTTTTGCGGGACATGACATGCGGGAGGAACACGACATTGTGCCTTGCCTCCGGAGAGAAGGCCTGCCGGATGGTTTCCTCGTCGCCCAGATAAATGAGCTGCGTGCCTTCGCGCAGAACGTCCGTGAGCATCAGGAGCATGAGGCTGTAGTTCTTTTCCTCCATGGTCTTGCGCATGACGGCGAGGAATTCGTCCTTGCGCTCCAGAATGTGCTCGGAATTGACGCAGGTGATCTGCCCGACGCCGAGATTGTGGCCCGCAATATGGAAATCCTTGAAGTCCGTGAAGAGCAGCTCCTCGGCGGTCTTGTCGTCCGACCACGAGGCGGAGAAGATCTGCTGACCCAGCTCCTTGAGCGACACGTTCGCGATGCGCGCCATGCGCTCTGCCATACTGCGGTCGCGGTCGGTGCAGGTGGGGGATTTGAACATGACGGTGTCGGACACAATGGCACTTGCCATCAGGCCGGCCAGCTTTTCCGAGGGCATCAGGCCCTTTTCCTGATACATTCCGGCGATGATGGTTGTGGTGCTGCCCACCGGTTCGTTGCGGAAATAGATGGGATTGCCGGTCTGAATGTCCGCCAGACGGTGGTGGTCGATGATCTCCAGGATCTCTGCCTGATCAAGGCCGGGAACGGACTGCGCCCGCTCGTTGTGGTCGACCAGCACGACGCGCTTGCGGCGCGGGCGGATCAGGTGATACCGCGACAGCGTGCCGACAACACGCTCGTTTTCGTCCAGAATGGGATAGCAGCGATAGCGGCTTTTGAGCATGCTCTCGCGTACGTCGTCCACGTAGTCGTCCAGATGGAAGCAGACCAGATTCGTGGTGTGGCAGATGCGGCGGATGGGAATGGACTGATAGATCAGCCGCACCGCGCGGTAGGCGTCGAAGGGCGTGGAGATGATGCAGGTGTTCGAGGGAAGATTGCGCAGCTCCTCGTCCAGCTCCGCCTGACACAGGATCACGCAGCGCACGTTCAGTTCCAGCGCGCGGCGGATCATATCCGGCTGGTGGCCGCAGACGACGATGTTGTCCTCGCCGGAGAAGAGCAGATTTTCGCAGCTCTGCGGCAGGGCAATGGAAACGTCGCCGGTGATGGTGTCTACCAGATTGCCGGCCTCGTTCAGGATCCGGCCCTCCAGCACACTCAGAAGATTAAAAACAGGGATCTTCTCAATGTGCGGGCGCTCAATGGAGCACATATCGTAGGCGGCGATGTCGCCGGAGGAGAGCATCCCGAAGAGCGTGCCGTCCTCGTTCGTCACGGGGATCGCGGCGATGGAGGAGTCGGAGGAAAGCACCGACCAGGCGCGGCTGACGGTCAGCGCGCCCGAGAGCGCGGGCGGGGTATCATAGTCCAGATCGCGCACCTGCGTGCGCATGGTTTTGATCCAGGTGGGGGCGGTGAATCCGAAACGGTCCAGCACGAGCTGCGTTTCATCGCTGACATGGCCAAGACGCGCAGCGCGGTATTCCCGGTCTCCGAGCGCATTGCGCAGGGCGGCGTAAGCCATCGCGGAAACGATGGAGTCCGTATCCGGGTTGCGGTGGCCGGTGACATAAATCGTATCCATAGAAACCTCCCTGTGTTTCTTCTACTCCTATCCTACCCACTTTTTTCCAAACTGTCAATGTGTTTTTCCGCCAAAAGGGCAGGAAAAGGGGATTGTACTTTTGTATAAAGTCTGATATAATAAAAAAACCTATCTGATAAAGGATGCGTTTGATTATGATGAAACCGACACTGGTTGTTATGGCTGCCGGGATGGGCAGCCGTTTTGGCGGATTGAAGCAGATGACCCCCGTTGACCTGCAAGGCGACAGCATTCTGCATTTTTCCCTCTACGACGCGCTTCACGCCGGGTTTGGAAAAGTTGTGTTTATCATCAAAAAGTCGATCGAGCAGGATTTTCGCGAAAAGGTCTGCAAGGGCCTTGACCGTCATTTCGACGTTGCCTATGTGGAGCAGGAGCTCGACCGCCTGCCTGCGGGCTTTTCCGTCCCGGAGGGGCGGCAGAAGCCGTGGGGGACGGCGCACGCCGTGCTTTGCGCCAAGGACGAGATCCCCGGTCCCTTCGCGGTGATCAACGCCGATGATTTCTATGGACGCGGCGCTTTTGAAGCAATCGCGCAGTTCCTCTCCGCGCCGCACGCGGAGAACGAATACGCCATGGTCGGCTATCTCCTGCGCAATGCCATGACGGACAACGGCTATGTTGCCCGCGGCGTCTGCGAGATAAAGGACGGCTATCTGACCGGCGTCACGGAGCGCACGCACATCGAAAAGCGCGGGAACGACGCCGCATTTACCGAGGACGGCAAGACGTGGACGCCGCTTTCCGGTGACACGGTCGTTTCCATGAACCTCTGGGGCTTCAGCCCGATGATTCTCACGGAGATCGAGCGCCGATTCCCGGACTTTTTGCGGGAAAACCTGCCGAAGAATCCGGAACGCTGCGAATTCTATCTTCCCAGCGTCGCCAATGCGCAGATTCAGGAGAAAACCGCGACGATCCGCGTGCTGCACACGACGGAAACGTGGTATGGCGTGACCTACCGCGAGGATCTCGCTTCCGTGCAGGAGGCGATCGCCAGAATGCGCGCGGAGGGGAAGTATCCCGAGCATCTGTTTGACTGATTTTCTGGAAACCCAGCAAAGGAGGCCGCCATGGTCGAAAATCTGAACCGCCTGACCTTTTCCCGTTTCGGGAAAATTCTTCGCGACTCGCTGCCGAACCGGGGCTTCCCGGAAGGGGACGCGTGGACGGAGACGGTGCGGCGCTTTACGGCTGCGGACGCCCGCTTTTTCAAGCTGACGGACGGCGAGCTTTATCTGGACTTCGAGTCCGGGATGACCGTGCTTGCGCTGCGGCGGGAGGAAGAGGTGATCTGCTTCTATCTGGATAAGCCCGTGCGTCTGCCGGTCGGGACGGTCTTTGCCATCGTGCCGTATCAGGAGGAATGTACCGTGCGCATGGCGCTGCCCGTGACAGCGCAGTTGCTGGAGCGGGAACCGGTCAGTGCGCTGGAAAACCTCAAAATTAACGACAAGCTGGTACTGGGCGAGATCTACACGCTGTTTTACCGGGAGGCCGAGAGCGGCTTCCTGTTCAAGGGAGAACGGCATTCCATGCTGGAATTGACCTATGTCGATCAGGGCGCGCTGCACTGCGTCGCCGACGGCAGCAGCTACACGCTGCGGCAGGGGCAGATGATGGTCTTCGGCCCGAACCAGTGGCATATGCAGTATACCGATCTGGACGTGTCCGTCCGTTTTCTGACGATCGCCTTTGATCTGGAAAGCGAGCTTGCGGGCAATCTGTCCGATCACATTTTTGATCTTTCCTCGGAGGAGGCGGCGTTCCTGCGCCAGATCCTGCACGAGTGCGACATGACGGACGCCTACAGCGGCGACTTCATCCGCGGCTACCTCAAGCTGCTGCTGCTCTCCGTCCTGCGCGATGCGGGCGGCGGCAAGAAGCGCCTGCAAACGCCGGTGGCGCTGAACAACGAGAACGCCATCGTCAGCCGCGCACTGCAATATATCGCGGATCATGTCTATGAGAAGCTGCCCGTGGAAACGGTGGCAAGGGAGATCGGTGTGAGCGCCTCGCACCTGACAGCACTTTTCCACCGCCAGATGGACATCTCACCGGGCGAATACATCCGCCGCGTCAAGCTGGAAGAGAGCAAGTGCCTGATCCGGGAGGGAAAGATGAATTTCTCCCAGATCGCCGCGGCGCTGCACTATTCCACCATCCATCATTTTTCCCGGCAGTTCAAAGATAAATTCGGAATATCGCCCTCGGAATATGCAAAATCCCTTCAGGCAAGCGCAGATTGACAGGGCGGAAAAGAGAGAAAACACCCTATGCTTTTGTTCCTTGCCCATCAGGCGCCCGTCGGAGCGGATCCCGCGCAGATGCTCTGGCAGCTTCAGCAGCCGGTCGCGATCACTGTGCTGCTGGTGCTGCTCGGCCTGACCTTTCCTCTGCGCGGCCTGATTTCAATGATGATCGGATGGAAGCGCGGGCTGCGTCCCAGCCGCGCTTCCGTCATTTTCTGTGCGATCGAGCTGGTGCTGGGCGTTGCACTTCTGTGCCTTGCGCGCGTGTCCACGCTGGGCCTGTTCATCGTCCTTGCAACCTACCTGTTTTGCATCCTTGCGGCCAAAGGAATCGACTGTTATCTCTATGGCCGCTCGCGTCAATGGCGTTTTTTTATTCCGGCCGCGGCAATCACCGCCTTCGGCACGCAGCTTCTTCTGCTGCTCCTGATCGCGCCGCCGGTGCAGAAGCAGCGCCTTCTGCTGGCGTTTTCCATCCTGATGCTGGCGGTGTTCGGCGCCTCCATGCTGTGCGACCTGCTGTATTTTCTGGTAAAGAACAGCCGGTTTCGCCGCGTTGTCAGCAATATCCGCCTTGCGCTGCCGGACTATGTGAGCCTGCCGCTGCTGCTGCATATGTCGGACGCTACCCGCGCCGAGCCGCTCGCGCCCGCGCCGCAGGATACCGTCGAGGTGCTGTTTCAGGTGTCGCCCCGTGGGATCGGCATCGCCGGTCACTGCGAGCTGTGCATCGACGGCAAGACGCTGACCTATGGCTGCTATGAGCCTGCCTCGCGGCATTTCTTTCGCTCCATGGGGCGGGGCGTCATTTTTCGCGCGCCGCGCGAGGAATACCTGAACTGGATGATCCACACCAACCGGAAAAAGATCGTCAGCTATGCGCTGCGCTTTCCGCCGGAGCAGATGCAGATCGTGCGCCAGCAGCTTGCTCTGCTGGAAAAGGACATGGAGCGCTGGACGCCGCAGGAGTCGCAGGAGGAATTCGTCATGCGTCTGCAGCAGCTGCCGGAGGTACAGTGCTACCGGCTGACCGGCGGCCCCTTCCTCACGTATTTTGTGCCGACGATCAACTGCGTGACGATCACGAACAGCATTCTGGCCAAAACCGAGCTGGGCAGCGCCCTGATGCCGGGCATCCGCATGCCGGGGGCGTATATGGATATGCTCGACCGGCAGTACCGCTCCGGCAGCCGCATCATCGTCGACCGCCGCGTTTATGGAGAAAACAATTAAGGTCACGTTCCACGGTGTGGAACGTGACCTTTTGCTGTTCAGCAGTAGAAGTCGCGGATTTTCTTGGCGCGGCTGGGGTGGCGCAGCTTACGGATGGCCTTGTTCTCGATCTGGCGGATGCGTTCGCGCGTCACGCCGAAGATCTGCCCGACCTCTTCCAGCGTGTGCGTCTTGCCGTCGTACATACCGAAGCGCAGGCGCAGAACGTCGGCCTCGCGGTCGGTCAGGGTGTTGAGGATCTCACCCAGCGCCTCGGCAAGCAGGGCGTTGCTCGTGGCATCCGCCGGGCCGGGGGTGTTGTCATCCTCGACGAAGGAGCCGATGGTCGTGTCCTCCTCGTCGCCCACGGGCGTGTCGAGGGAGAGCGTGTCGGCGGCGGTGCGGTTGGCCTCAATGATCTTCTCAATGGGAAGATTCAGCTCGTCCGCAATTTCCTCCAGTGTCGGTTCACGGCCCAGCTCCTGCACCAGCTTGCGGTTGCAGCGCGTGGCCTTATTGATGACCTCTACCATATGCACCGGTACGCGGATCGTCCGGGCTTGGTCGGCGATCGCTCGCGTGATCGCCTGCCGGATCCACCAGGTCGCATATGTAGAGAATTTGTTTCCCTTTGTATAGTCGAACTTGTCGACTGCGCGGATAAGGCCGGTGTTGCCCTCTTGAATGAGGTCAAGGATATGCAGGCCGCGGCCGGCATATTTCTTCGCGATGGAAACGACCAGACGCAGGTTGGCTTCCGTCAGCTTATTTTTGGCGCTCTGGTCGCCCTCGGCGACGCGGCGTGCAAGCTCCTGCTCCTCCTCAGCGGAGAGCAGGGGAACCTGACCGATCTCCTTGAGGTACATTCGCACGGGGTCGTCCAGATTATATTCGGCGGCCAGCTCTACGGGGTCGACCAACGTTTCCTCTTCTTCCAGCTCGGAATCGGGAATGTCGATGTCGTCATCCAGCAGGTCGGGTATATCGCCGCTTTCGGGTTCAGAACTGACGATCTGAATGCCGATGGATTCAAAGGTGTCGTAGATCTGTTCGATTTTTTCGACGGAAAGGTCGAGTTTTTCCAGTGCCGCAAGCAGTTCCGAAGATGACAAAACACCATCCCGGCGACCTTTACTGATCAGGGCGGTGAGCGGTGTCATCAGTTCTTCATTCGGCTTGCTGCTTTTCTTTGAGTTGGACATAATGCACTTCCTAGCATCAATCAATCATTTACACTCTAGGGCGTATCTAATTCATTATACATTGCTATTTTTGATAAAGCAATAGGTTTTTGACGAAAAAAACAGAAAAAACTGTCTTTTTTGCAAATGCAAGGGAAATCAAGGCGGGGAAAAGAATTTGGCGGCCATCCCACAGGATACCCGCCAAATCCAAAGCTCATACCGATTTTTGAAAAGTTTTATTTCTCCAGTTCGGTCCGCACGGCGGAGAGGAACTCGTCGGAGGTCAGAACCTGCGGCGTGCCGTTCTCCCAGAGCGCTGCGAGATCCTTGGTCATACGGCCGGACTCGATCACGCGCAGGCAGGCGGTCTCCAGTTTTTTTGCAAAGGCGCACAGCGCGGGCGTATCGTCCAGCTCGCCGCGCTTGTTCAGCGCGCCCGTCCATGCAAAAATCGTCGCGATGGGGTTCGTGGAGGTTTTTTCGCCGCGGAGATAGCGGTAGTAGTGCTGGGTCACGGTACCGTGGGCGGCTTCGTATTCATACTTGCCGTCCGGGGAAACCAGAACGGAAGTCATCATGGCAAGGCTGCCGAAGGCAGTGGAAACCATGTCGCTCATCACGTCGCCGTCGTAGTTCTTGCAGGCCCAGATAAAACCGCCCTTGCTGCGGATGACGCGCGCGACGGCGTCGTCGATCAGCGTGTAGAAATAGGTGATGCCGGCGGCTTCAAAGGCAGTCTGATACTCGGCCTCGTAGATCTCCTGAAAAATCTGCTTGAAGGTGCCGTCGTAGATCTTGGCGATGGTGTCCTTGGCAGAGAACCAGAGATCCTGCTTCGTGGCCAGCGCGTAGTTGAAGCAGGCACGGGCGAAGGAGGCGATGGAGGTGTCCTTGTTATATTGCCCCATCAGAACGCCGGGACATTCAAAATCATAGATCGTCTGGCGGGATTCCCTGCCGTCCTTGTCCGTGAAAACCAGCTCCGCGCGGCCTTCCGGAACGCGCTCTTCCGTGGCGCGGTAGATGTCGCCGTAGGCATGACGCGCGATGGTGATGGGCTGCTCCCAGTTGCGCACGACAGGGTGAATGCCGTCGACCAGAATGGGCGCGCGGAAGACCGTGCCGTCCAGCGCGGCGCGGATGGTGCCGTTCGGGCTTTTCCACATCCCGTGGAGCTTGTATTCCTCCATGCGCTGGGCGTTGGGCGTGATGGTCGCGCACTTGACGCCGACACCGTAATGCTTGATTGCCTTGGCGGCGTCCAGCGTGATCCGGTCGGCGGTGCGGTCGCGCTCCGGCAGACCGAGGTCAAAATAGATCGTTTTCAGGTCGATGTACGGCTCCAGAAGCTGCTGCTTGATCTGCTTCCAGAGAATCCGGGTCATTTCGTCGCCGTCCAGCTCGACCAGTGGCGTTTTCATTTCAATTTTCTGCATGGCTGCCTCCTTTGATGCGGGGTGGTTGATCAGCACGCAGCGATGAATGGGCGTGCCGAGTGCGTAAAATTTTTCCTCATAGCCGGTCATGATGCCGACCGGGCCGTTTGCGTGCAGGTCGCGGGTCAGCTCGCGAATCTCCAGCCCGCAGGCTTCAAATTCTCCGAGCGACCACTCGAACAGGCCGGCGTTGTCGGTCTTGAAGTGGATCTCGCCCTCCGGGCGGAGGATCCGCTTGTATTTTTCCAAAAAAGTCCGGAAGGTCAGGCGGCGCTTTGCATTTTTCTTGCGCGGCCAAGGGTCGCAGAAGTTCAGATAGAGCAGGTCAACTTCGCCGTCCGCAAAATAATCCTGCAGTTCCGTTGCGTCGATGGAGAGAAAAAAGACGTTTTTCAGCCCCATGGAGAGCGCCTTTTCCATGGCGAGCAGCAGAGCCTCCTGCACCTTTTCCACGGCGATGATCAGGACATCCGGCTCTGCCGCGGCGGTTTCCACCGTGAATTTGCCCTTGCCGCAGCCGACTTCCAGACGCAGCTCCTTTGCACCCGGCAGCAGGGAACGCCATTTGCCCCGAAGCTCCGTACCGTTCTGAATCCAGACGGGGGCACAGGCCTGCATCCGCGGCTCCAGATTGTTTCTCTTTCTCATTCTCATCGCGCAACACCTCATATTTGACAATCTGCAAGAATTATAGCAAATGTTCGCCCGGAGGTAAAGTATTTTCTTGCTTTTTTGCCGGCGCTGTATTATAATGTGCAGGAAAGAATCGCATATGGATTTCCGGGTGTAGCTCAGATGGTAGAGCGCGTGGTTTGGGACCACGAGGCCGCTGGTTCGAGACCAGTCACTCGGACCACGTCGGAGCAAGCTTTGTATCGCTTGCTCCGACTTATTTTTTAAGTCAGGGCGCACTCACGCCGCTGCTCCTCCTTTCCAAATCGAACCCGTTGCGCTGGGCTTCGATTTGGTATGATCGCAGCTGGCAGTCTGAAATCTTATAATTACACTCCGACCACGTCGCTGCGGACGGCACATCGTTCGCAGCGACTTTTATCAAAATTATGGTGACTTTTTCATATAAGCTATTTCTTGAAACTTTATACAATGATAGAATGAACTTGATCAATTGAAATTTGAACAGGAGGCGGATTATGGACAGAATCAAAAGTTTGAATCATTATCAGCGCTGTATCCTAATCCTTATGATTGCTATGGTTTTGATATTTGCAGTGGTCTATTCCTCTTACAGCCGAGGAACTTATTTGAATCCGAGCATGACTGTAAACGCCATTCGAGTTAGAGACTGGCGAGAAAAAC
>UQWH01000048.1 GCA_900544705.1 uncultured Eubacteriales bacterium
GGCCAGCGCATCGTTCAGGAAAGCGCCGTGATTGATGATGTCCACTCCCGCGCGGATGCTTCGTCCCAACTGCTCGGTTCCCATCGCATGGATGGAAACAAGGGAATGGACATTATGCGCTTCTTCAACAGCAGCGCGGATCATCTCTTCGCTGATCTCGGCAATGACGGGTTCCCCTTCAGAAACAGCAACCGGCTCTTCGCTGGATAACAGCTTGATCGCATCTACGCCCTTCTTGAAAGAAGAACGAACTCCCTTGCGCATCTCATCCGGCGTATCCACTTCAATGCACAGTTCGCAGCCATGTCCGCCGGTGATGGAAAAAGCCTGCCCGGTGATGAGCATCCGCGGTCCGGGAACGGAGCCCTCCGCCGTTGCCTGACGCATTGTGTAAGGGATATTTCCTGGCGCTCCGGCCTCCAGAATTGTTGTGATGCCCATTCGCAGGGAGTACATTGCACTGCGAATAGCGCGCTGGGTCAAGGCAGCATCTGTGATCTGAAAAAATGACCCCTTCGGTCCGAAGAGCGGCCCGACCAGCCGCTTATAGGTCTGATGCTCATGCAGATTGATGAGTCCGGGAATGACCCATTTCCCGCCGAGATCAAACTTGCTTCCCTCCGGCATCTGTTCAGCCGCCGGAAGAATCTCAAGGATACGATCACCTTCGCAGACAATTGCAGCGTTTGTCAGAAAATCCTGCCGCACACTGTCATATACATTTGCGTGATAAAAAATCTGTTTCATGCTTGCTCCTTTGCTCATTCAAAGAGCTTTCTCAGGGCGTTGACGTCTTCGTCATCGAATTTCTCTGCGGCGGTCATCAACTGGTAGAGCATACCGGACATAGGCAGGGGAATGCCCTCTCCCAATGCCAGTGCATTTTTGATGTCCTTCCGTGCGAGGCGAAGCGTAAAGCCCGGCTCAAAATCGCCGTTTACCAATTTCGGCCAGCGGTTTGTCAGCGCGCGCGAAGCACCGGAGTTGCTGCCGATCACCTCATAGAAAAGCTGTGGATCTACCCCATTTTTCATGGCAATATGGTACGCCTCACACAGCCCCATCAGATTGTACATGGAAAGAAGATTATCCAGATTCTTGATCGTCTTTCCCATACCGCAGGGACCAAGGGAATAAACGGTCGCAGAGAATACGTCCAGTACCAGCCGTACCTTCTGCTGTGCTTCTTCCGGCCCGGCACCGAATACCGTGAGCCGTCCGTTCTGAGCGCCTGCTACGCCACCGGAAACAGGGGCATCGACGATCTGAATACCGCGCGAGGCATAGAAATGCTCAATCTGCTGCACTGCGCCGGTTGTCGTCGAGGACATCTCTAGGATTACCGTACCGGGAGCCATTGCATCAGCCAAAGTAACGTCGGTCAGGAATTCCAGAACCTCTTTATCCGTTGGGAGGATGGTAATAACGATTTCTGCCCCGGAAACAGCCTGTGCAGAGCTGTCGCAAACCTCTAAACCTGACGAGGCCAAACGGTCTGCCGCTGCACGGCTGTGATGGATTGCCGTAGAGACCTTATAACCAGCTTTCAGCAAATGACCCGCCATCGGTTCGCCCATAGCGCCCAAGCCGAATAATGCAATCTTCATATGGCCACCCCGAATTATGCGCCCGTCTTTCCGGCACTGCCGAACAGATCGATTTTTTCCAGCGCGCGCTGCTTTACCGCCGCCTGCACACGAAGCTCCAGATCGGAGAAATCCTCACCGCCGCAGCGGTCGATTTCTTCGCGAGCGGCCTCGCGCAGTTCCGTATGGATGTTGATTTTCGTAATACCAAGGTCGATCGCGTGACGGATATCTGTCGCCCCAATGCCGGAAGCACCGTGCAGCACCAAAGGAATGTCCACCGTATTGCGCACCTTTTCCAGAATACCAAACTCGATGTGCGGTGTGGAGGAATAGTGGCCGTGCATATTGCCAATGGCAAGTGCCAGACAGTCGACGCCGGTAGCGTCTACAAATTCCTTCGCTTCGTCGGGGTTGGTATAACCGTATTTTGCAAGCGCTTCTTCATACTTTGTTTCTGCGCCGACATGGCCCAGCTCGGCCTCAATGGGGATGCCAAGGGGGTGGAAGGTATCCACCACTTCTTTCGTGCGGCGGATATTTTCTGGGAGCTCATATGCCGAGCCGTCAATCATAAGAGAGTTGAAGCCTACGTCATAGGCGTGCTTCACGATCTCAAAATTGCGGCCATGATCCCAATGAATGGCAACGTCAACACTGGAACGCTTTGCGGCAGCAAGGAGCATTGGTGCAAAGATGTCGATATCAGCGTTCTTCCCGCAGCCGGAGCCGAAGGAAAGAATGACGGGAGAGTGGGTTTCTTCCACGGCGGCCATAACACCCTGAAGCATTTCAACGTTCCAGACGTTGAAATGCGGAACGGCATAATGACCGGCAAGCGCTTTATTCAGCATATATTTCATGGATGCGAGCATAAAAAGTTACCTCCTGTTATTCGCAGACACGGATGACGGACTTGATAATGTGCTGACGCTGGCTGAGCGACTCGTCAAAGGCCCGCTGCGTTTCCGTAAAATTATAGATATTTGTGATCATGGATTTTACATCAAAACGGCCGGACGCGATTGCGTCAAGCGTCATAGGAAAGTTATTGCAGTAACGGAATACGGTTTGAATTGTAACTTCACGGTTGATGCTCAGGAAATTGATCGGCGTATCGCCCGGAATGGTTCCAACGATCATGATCTTACCACCGCGGCTGACCATTCTGGTCGTCATTATGGCAGTCGGTTTTGCCCCGGCGGTTTCAAATACGATATCCGCGCCGCCTTCAAAGAGTTCCTGTACGAGCTTGACCACATCCTCCTCGGCGGGGCTGCAGGTTCGCATCGCACCGAACTGTTTGGCCATATCCAAACGGCGCGGCACGAGATCGACAACGATAATTTCAGACGCGCCCATAATGCGGCAGGCCTGAAGCGTCATAAGGCCAATGCAGCCGGCACCGAGTATGACAATGCGCTTTCCCGGTTTTACCCCGGCCAGCTCCGCGGCGTGGATTCCGACCGCCGCCGGCTCGACCAGCGCGCCGTCCAATGTGCTGACATTCTCCGGGAGCAGATAGGTGCTGCTTGCGGGGAATGCAAGATACTTACGTAGTGCGCCGTAATAAGTTGGCTGCACGTCGATAAAATCAACATCCGGGCAAAGGTTGTAGTGCCCGCTAAGACAGTATTTACATTTACCGCAGGGCACGCCCGGCTCGATCACCACGTGGTCTCCAATCTGAAATTTTTTGACCGCGCTGCCTAGGCCGACAACGGTTCCTGCACATTCGTGCCCAAAGACCAGCTTTGTATTTGGGTCTGTCGGCGGCTGAGTCGGACCGTGCTGGAACATATGGATATTGGAACCACAAATTCCAACATATTCCACCCGAATCAACACGTCATCCGGGCGAACAGTAGGCATGGGCATCTCCTGCAGCTCAATATGATAGAACTCCGGAACTACGGCCGCGATATTTTTTTCTGCGTTCATTGATTTTCCTTTCTGGACACACAGTGGCGACCGATAGACTCGGCCGCCACCGCTTTTTACATACCGAGATATGCTTTCTGAATCATATCAGATTTTTTGATCTCCTCACAGGTACCGCTCATAACGATACGCCCGGACTGCACAACGATTGCGTCGTCGCCAATGTCCAGCACGCGGCCGACATTCTGCTCGCTGATCAGAATGGTCATGTTTTCCTTTTTGAGCTGCGCAATGATCTCAAAGAGTTTGTCCACGATGACCGGCGCGATGCCCAGCGAGGGTTCGTCCAGCATCAATACCTTGGGGCAGGACATCAGACCACGGGCAATTGCAAGCATCTGCTGCTCACCGCCGGAGAGCGTACCTGCCTTCTGTTCGCGGCGCTCGTGAAGCTTCGGGAACATTTCAAAAACGCGCTCCAGATTTTCTGCACGCTTTTTACGGTTCTGCGGCAGATAAGAGCCGACCAGAAGATTGTCCATAACGGACAATTTATTGAACAGACGGCGGCCTTCCGGAACGTAAACAATGCCCAGCTTCACAATGTCGTGCGGCACCATCTTCGAAATGTTCTTTCCGTCAAACGTGATAAAACCGGCAGAAGGGGACACAAGGCCGCAGAGCGTGCGCATGATGGTAGATTTACCGGCGCCGTTCGAGCCGACAATTGCAAGCGTTTTCCCGGCTTCAAGCGCAATATTGATGTCCCAGAGCACTGTGACGTCGCCGTAACCGGCGTTTACTTTTTCAATTTTAAGCACCCTTGTTCACCCCCAGATAAGCGGAAATCACGCGCTCGTCGTTGACGACCTGATCTCTTGTTCCTTCCATAATCAGCTGACCTTGATCCATCACGAGGATCCAGTCGGACAGGGGAAGAACAACCTCCATGATGTGCTCAACAATCATGATGGAAATGCCGCGGTCGCGGATCTGACGCACCATTTCGACCGCCTGCTGCACCTCTGTCTGGTTCAGACCGGCCATCGCTTCGTCAAGCATCAGCATTTTGGGATTGGTCGCAAGTGCACGGGCGATTTCCACGCGCTTACGGTCAGCGACAGTTAAATCGGAGCCGCGCAGGTTGGCTTTGTCTGCCAGCTTGGTAAACTCCAGAATTTCCATTGCCGCCTCTCTTGCCTTATTGACATTGGAGTGATGGAAAAATGCGCCTACCATGACGTTCTCAAGCACCGTCATGGTGCTGAACGTCTTTGTGATTTGAAATGTACGTGCGATGCCTTCTTTGAGAATCTGCTGGGGCGACATTCCGTTGATATTCTTACCGCAGAAGGTTACGCTGCCTTCGTCCGCGGCATAGGTACCGGTGAGGCAGTTGAACAGTGTGGTTTTGCCTGCGCCGTTCGGGCCGATCAGGCCGACAATCTGTCCCTCCTCACAGGAGAAGGAAATGTCCCTGTTAGCGACAAGGCCGCCAAAGCGCTTGGTAATGTGCTTGCCTTCCAGAATCGCCATTCAAACCCCTCCTTCCTTTTGCGCGAGCTGCTTGACTTCTTTTCTCTTCTTGTACTTGCTCTTGAGATTGCTGACAAGACCAAGAATACCGTTTGGCTGCAAAACAGCGAAGATGATAATAATCAGTGCATAGATAATCTGGTCAACCGCTGTGCCGGAGCCGCCCAGATGCAGGCGGACATATTCCGAAACATAGATCAGCAGCGTCGAACCAAGCACCGGGCCCCAAAGGGTTCCGATACCGCCAAGAACGGAAATCAGACAGATCTGTACGGATACAGCAGATTTCATCACGCTGTCCGGATCAATGTAACGCAGATAGCAGGCGTAAACCGTTCCTGCCATGGCGCAGAAAGCGCCGGAGAACATATAAGCGATGGTTTTGTATTTATTGATGTTGACACCAAGACTGATGGCGGCATCCGTATTGTCGCGAATCGCACGGAAATAGTAACCGGCGCGGCTCTTGGACATCAGATAGCTTGCCAGCATGGTGCACAGAAGCAGCGCAAGAATAATGATGCAATACGGCTCCTTGTTGGCAAAGTTGATCATCCACAGGTCGCCCTTCGCTCCCGGGGGATCCAGATACAGGCCGCGGGTATCGCCGACAAAATTCCAGCTTTTGAAGAAAATCAGGACGACTTCAGCCAGCGCAGAGGTTGCAATGGAAAAATAGAAGCCGGAAAGCAGGAACAAAAAGCGTCCAAGGAGCCATGTAATAGCACAGCACAGCACCATACCTGCGAGCATACCGATCCACGGAGAAATTCCGAGCTTTACCGTCAGCATTGTGCTGGTGTATGCACCAATGCCGAAGAACAGGCTGTGACCGAGAGAGGTCTGGCCCGCATAGCCCGAAAGCATATTCCATGCGACACCGCAGGTCGCATACAGCAGCACCATAAAGAGAGTATCCTTTGCAAAGGTACTGCCGAGTACAAAGGGCGCAGCAGCGGCAACGATGATAAACAGCGCAACGCCGAGAGGCCCTTTTTTCTTCATCGTTCTCAGGTTTTTCATGCCTTTAACCTTCTCCCCTTTCTTCTGGAGAGCAGCGGGCGAATCGCTACAATAAGAATGTAGAACACGTAAACGATCGCCAGCTTATACTGGGAGTTGACGTAGTAGGATGCGGTCGTCTGCAGAACGCCCAGCACCATTGCAGCGCCGACGGCACCGGGGATGTTGCCCAGTCCGCCGAGGCAGACGATTGCGGAGGAGAGGGTGCTGAAGGTAACGCCAACATCCGGATAGATGTAATAGTAGTTGGACATCAGCGCACCGGCAATACCAACGCAGGCACCGGCAATGCCCCATGCAAGCGCAAACATCCGGTTGGAATTGATGCCCATCACGGAGGCGATGTCCTTGTCCTCGGAGGTTGCACGCATTGCACGGCCGAGGTCGGTTTTGCTCATCAGGAAATAGAGCGCCAGCGAAAGAATTAGTGCAACGGCGCCTGCAACAAGCTGCGCCTTGCCAATGGAAATCGAACCGATCTGCACCGCGCCGTCAAGCAGCTTGGTGGTGATCATCTTGTAGTTTGGGGTAAAGATGAACTGCGCCAGTGAACGCAGGAGAATCGCAAGGCCAAAGGTCGCAAAGATCTGCGCATAGCGCGCAGCCTTAAGCACCTTGCTGGTAATAAGATAATAGACAAGTACACCGAGGCCGAACATCACAATGCCGGCAACAGGCGCGGAAACCAGCGGGTCAATTCCCGCAAACGCCCACAGGCCGTATGCAACATACATACCGACCATGAGCATATCGCCGTGAGCGAAGTTGACCAGGCCCATAAGGCCCCAGATCAACGCCTGACCTACCGCAACCAGCGCGTAAATACCGCCGGTTGAGAGGCCAGAGAATACTACCTGAAGTAAATCCATTCAATGCACCTCATTTTATAAATGCGAATCAAAGCAGACCGGCCGTTTTCATAGCCAGATCAAACAGCGCCTTGTTGCTGCTGGTAAAATAGGTCTTGATCGTGCGCTGCATCTGCTCAAGACACTCCCATGCGCGAAGATTCGTGCAGGAAAACACGATAGCGTCGCCGTCCTTCAGATGATAGGTGCCGTCGCCGTCATCAACCAAGAGATCCGCTTCATGCAGTGCATCCATAGCGAATTTCACGATTTCTTCCGGCTCAACCGCAGCGATCCACTGATTCTGCATGACGGCCATACCCTTGGTGTAGATTACGTCAAAGCCCGCGCTTTCCATAAAGTCCGTAACGGACTTGTTCAGTTCAGGACCATAAGGGGAAAATACGATAATTCTCTTCGCGTTGTGCTCACGCAGCGCGGTATTCAGCGCGCGGGTGACCGTGACGCTTTTTGCATGCGTTGTTCTCTGGATCAGTTCTTCCAGTTCACGCTCTGTTCCTGCACCGTGGATCGTACCGGCGGAGGTACAGCCAAACATGACAAGGTCAACTTCTGCGGTTGCAATGTTCTCCAAAGCTCTGGGCAGGCCGACGGTGATCATGTGTTCCTCTGTCGCTTTGGTTGCCGGCTCCCCCGTGTACATCCGTGCAACATGGAAGGAGGCTTTTTCGTGCGGAATACGCGGGACAAAATCTGCCTCCATGGTAGTGTTGGAGGAGGGGACGATCAGGGCAATTCGTGTTTTACGCATCTTCATTCTTCCTCATTTATGAAAAGTTGCTATATTACATTTTCTGCAAGAGGAAAGCTGCCTTTCCTCTTGCAGAATTCTTTGCTTGGATTGGAAAGAGAATGTTCAGTAGGAAGTGCTTAGCGGGCGTTCCATGCGGGCTGCGGATAAACGACTTCTTCAGAGGCAATGTCGAAGGGCCATACAGTCTTGGGGGTACCGCCGAAGAGCTGACCCATCATGCCGCGGCCGCGGGTGTTCTGACCATTTTCGTCAAATGCAACACCGTCCCACGCCAAGATGCAGTCGTCGCCGGTGAGGTCGGTAGCAGCAAGTGCGTTACGAAGGGTTTCGGTGTCGGTGCTGCCGGCACGCTCAAGCGCATCCGCCAGAATGATAACGCCCATGAATGCACGTGCGGAATCGTCGTCCATGTGGATGCCATGACGCTCGTAGTAGAGCTCGTCGACTGCCTTCATTGCGGGCTTGGTCTCTGCAAGGTCGGTCATGAAACCGGCGCGGTTGATACCGTAATCGCTGGCATCGCCAAGAGTTTCGGCATATTCAGCCTGACCAATGCCGCCGTCAACCAGAAGCATCTTGGGTGCATAGTCCTGCTCCTTGCAGGTCTTGGTGAAAAGAATCATGTCGCTGAGGTAAGCAGCGGAGATAACCACGTCCGCATCTGCCTTCTTCAGCTTCTGGACCTCGGAAGTGAGTTCGGGGGAGTTCGCTGCGAAGCAAACCTCTTCTGTCACTTCAAAGCCGCGGTCTTCCAGGATGGGCTTGATCAGATCACGGAAGTCACTGCCGTTAAGAGAGTTGTCATAGAACAGGGCGACCGTCTTGATGCCGGCGCTCTTGACGGAATTCATGTCGCTGAGGAAGTCGACCTCGTTCTTGATGAACATATTGGAGTCGGGCGTTGCACGGAAGAAGTACTTCCAGCCGTTCTCACACAGGCCGGGGTTGACGCAGTCGGGGCTGATGAAGATCTTGCCCAGACGCTCGGTAACCGTACCGATCGTTGCTGCAACAGCGGAGTTCAGGCAGCCGATAACTGCAACGGCGTTCTCATTGTCGGTCAGAACCTGCTCCGCGGCGGACATACCCTTCTGGGGGTCGGCTTGCGTATCGCCGAAAACAACTTCCAGTTTTGCACCACCCATGCTGGTGATACCGGAGGTCTTTGCACCGGGGAGGTCGATGTCGTATTCATCATTAATAATGTCTACCGCAAGACGGATGCCATTGGCCATGTTGTTGCCGGTGGTAGCGCTTGCACCGGTCAGGGGATACAGCGCGGCAAACTGGATGGTGTCAACATCCACGCTGCCAGAGGGATCTGCCGGAGTGCTGTTGGAGGGCTTGTCGCTTGTGCTGGGTTCCTCGTTGCCTGCGCAGCCAGCCAGAGCTGCAAGCACAAAGACGAGTGCCAGAATAAGTGCGAGAATTCTGTAGCAGTGTTTCATTGTTGGGCTCCTCTCAAATATTGATAAATACTGGTCAGCAATGCACAAACAAAAAAGAAAATGTTGTTTTCAAATAAATGTGCCTGTGCATCCGGAACCTAACCCTAGATTACTACATTTTTTCTTTGATGTCAACAAAAAATATTTATTTTCAACATATTATAAACACGGCGGTACGGAAAGAATTCAGAGAAATAATAGTTATTTTCATGTAGAAAAACGTAGATTTCATATTAAATTCGTAGAAATTCAAAACCATTTGCAAAAGCGACGCCGCTGGAAGCAGAATAGCTTTTTGTTGAAATCAACAGTTTTTGAGTGCGTATTTTGTGAAAAATAACTGCATTCAACGCAAAAACTTTAAAATAATTTTTGAATCGCAGAAAAAATATGTTGACTTCAAAAATAAAGTATGGTACGATTTCTTTGGAAGAATCACTTCCGCAATTTGATTTTGGAGGTTTATATTACATGAAAGCAATTGTCAAATACGGCGCTCCGCAAATCAAAGGTACTTATCATTTTATTGATATTCCAGAGCCCGTCTGCGGTGATGATGATGTGATTATTGAAGTAAAAGCTGCAGCAATCTGTGGCGCAGATATGCTGCACTGGGGCGTTGAAAATGGCTGTACAGATTTTAATCATGTCCGCGGTCATGAATTCTCCGGTGAAATTGTCGAAGTCGGTAAAAATGTAACGGCTTGGAAGGTCGGCCAGCGGGTTGTATCAGACAATACTGCACACGTTTGCGGTAAATGCCATGCCTGTATGCGAGGCGATTATCTGCTCTGCTCCGAGCACGTAAACCTCGGCCTTGGTTATGGCTACAGCGGCGGCTTCACCAAATACTGCAAGATCCCCGGCGAGATCCTGCACATCCATCCGCAGGCGCTGTGGGAGATTCCCGAAAACGTCAGCTATGAAGAGGCCGCTGTGCTTGATCCGATCAGCAATGCCTACAAGGCGCTCGCGGAAGAGTCCAATCTTTTGCCCGGCGAAAACGTCGTCATTTTCGGCACTGGTCCGCTCGGCCTGTTTGCAACGCAGATGGCTAAAATCATGGGTGCGGTGAATATTGTAATGGTTGGTTTGCAGGAAGACGTTCCCTACCGCTTCCCGGTCGCTCTGAAATGCGGCGCGACCGCCTGCGTGAATGGCTCCACGGAGGATGTCGTTGCTCGCTGCCGTGAACTCTGCGGCGGGCCGGAAGGTGTGGATTTGGTTGTAGATTGTGCCGGTGCCCCCGCCTCCCTGCAGCAGGGCATTGCCATGCTGCGCGTTGATGGGCAGCTTATTCGCATCGGTCAGGGCTTCCGTCCCCTGAATTTCGACATCAATGACATTACCAAAAAGAGTTTGGACATTAAGGGACACTTTGCCTACAACTCCATTTCATGGAAGAACTCCGTCAACCTCCTGAAGTCCGGCATGATCAAGGTCGAGCCGATGATCACGCATCGTCTGGGCCTGTCGCAGTGGAAGGAAGGCTTCGAAAAGATGGCCAGCCGCGAGGCGATCAAGGTCATTTTCCACTACGACTGCGACTAAGAGGGAAAAAGAATGAAGAATACGGAAGCGATCCTGGTCACGCCGGGATTGATGAAAATTCAGGAAGCGCCCATGCCGGAGCCTGCGGACGATCAGGTGCAGATCAAGGTGGAGTATGTCGGCATCTGCGGTTCCGACGTCCACGGCTTTGAATGCGGGCCCTTCATCCCGCCCAAGGATCCCAACCAGAAGATCGGCCTCGGCCACGAGTTTGCCGGCACGGTCACGAAGGTCGGCGCGGGCGTGAAGAAATTCAAGGTGGGCGACCGCGTCCTGTGCGAGCCCGGCGTCCCCTGCGGCAAGTGCAAGTACTGCCTGAGCGGGCACTATAATATCTGCCCCGACGTGGACTTCATGGCGACGCAGCCGAATTACCGCGGCGCGCTGACCAACTATCTGGTACATCCGGAGAGCTTTACCTACCATCTGCCCGACAACATGAGCATGATGGAAGGCGCGCTGGTCGAGCCGGCGGCCGTGGGTATGCACGCGGCGGAAAAGGGCGGCGCATCCCCCGGCAAGAAGATCGTCATTCTCGGCGCCGGCTGCATCGGCCTGATGACGCTTCAGGCCTGCCGCATCATGGGCGCCTCGGAGATCGTCGTGGTCGATCTGATTGAAAAGCGCCTGCAAATGGCCAAAAAACTGGGCGCGATGGAGATCGTGGACAGTGCCTCCTGCGACGCGGTCGAGCGCGCGAAAGAGCTGCTCGGCGGCAATGCGGACATCGTCTTTGAAACGGCGGGCGCCCGCCCGACGGCGGCCATGACGACCAAGCTGGTCGACCGCGGCGGCAGGATCATGATCATCGGCACCATCCCCGGTGAAACGCCGATCAACTTCCTCGGCATCAACCGCGAGGTGACCATCCAGACGGTCTTCCGCTACTGCAACAACTATCCCATGACCATCGACGCCATCTCCTCCGGGCGGTTCAACGTCAAGGACATGGTGACGGACGAATATCCATATGAAGAGGTTCAGCGGGCATTTGAAGAATCCTTGAGCCGGAAGGCAGAAATCATCAAAGGTGTTATCCGCGTCGGATAACGGAAACGGAGAGAAAACTATGCTTGTATCCACAAAAGATATGCTGGTCAAGGCGCAGAAGGAGCACTATGCGGTCGCGAATTTCTGCATTTGGAATGTCGAAATGCTTTCCGGTGTGATGAAGGCCTGCGAAAATTTGCAGTCGCCGGTCATCCTCTCCTTTGGCAGCGGCTTCCTTGTCAATACGGACATCAACCATTTCATCCATATGATGCGTTCCTACGCAACGCAGACGGCGCTACCCTGCTCCATTCACTGGGATCATGGCCGCAGCTATGAGATCGTCAGCCACGCCATCGACATCGGCTATAACTCCCTGATGATCGACGGCTCCGCCTATCCCTTTGAAGAAAACATCCGCCGCACAAAGGAAGTGGTCGACCGCTTCCATCCCATGTGCATCCCCGTTGAGGGCGAGCTGGGTCATGTCGGCGCGGAAACCAACTACGAAGAGGCGCTGGCGAATTATCAGTATACCGACCCCTCGCAGGCGGCGGAGTTTGTCGAGCGCACGGGCCTCGACTCCCTTGCCATTGCCATCGGCAACCAGCACGGCCACTACACCGCGCCTCCCAAGATCAACTTTGAGATCCTTGCCAAGGTGCGCGACGCCGTTTCCATCCCGCTGGTGCTGCACGGCGCCTCCGGCATCGGCGACGAGGACATCCGCCATGCCATCGACCTCGGCATCACCAAGATCAACATCCATACCGAGCTGTGCGAAGCGGCAATGGATGCGATCCACGCCTGCCCGCCCGACGAGCGCTATCAGGGCCTGAACATCAAGGTGCGCGATGCGGTGCAGGCCAGAGCAGAGGAGAAAATCCGTCTGTTCGGCAGCAACGGAAAGGCACAGGGCTGGTATGAAAAGTAAGCCGGAGATCGTCGTCATCGGCGCGGCCATTGTCGATCTGCCCCTCTACCCTGTCGGCAGGGACGTCTTTGACCGGGCGTCCAGCCCAGTGGAGCGGATGGCAATGACGGTGGGCGGCGACGCGATCAACGAGGCGACGATCCTCACCCGCCTGGGCCATACGGTGCGTCTGGTCAGTGCGGTGGGGCAGGATCCGGCAGGCAGCTTCGTACTGGAGCACTGCCGCAAAAATAAGATCGATTCCTCCTTCCTCGCGGTCAGCGGGACGCTGACGACCTCCATCAACGTCCCGCTGATCAGCCCGGACGGAGAGCGCTCCGTCATCACCAACCGCAGCGGAAGCCTCTGGCAGCTCTGTCTGGATGATCTGGATCTGAGCTGTCTGGAGGAGGGAAGCGTCCTCTCCTTCGCAAGCATTTTCAACAATCCCCGTCTTGATCAGCCGGCGATGCTGGAGATCTTTCGGCGGGCGAAGGAGCGCGGCATGACGATCTGTGCGGATATGGTCAGCCCGCGCTTTGCCGAGAAGGTGGACGACATCCGGCAGGCGCTTGCCTATGTGGACTATTTCTTCCCGAACTACGACGAGGCCTGCGAGCTGACCGGCCTGACGGAGCTGGACGAGATCGCCGACAGCTTTCTTGCCTGTGGCGTAAAGAACGTCATCATCAAGATCGGACGGCGCGGCGCTTATGTGAAAAATGCGCAGGAGTGTTTCATCGTCCCCATTTATCCCAAGGCGAACTGCGTGGATACGACCGGCGCGGGCGACAACTTCGCCTCCGGCTTTATCACGGCGCTGCTGGAGGGCCGCAGCCTGCGGCAGTGCGCGGAGTTTGCAAACGTCACGGCTTCCATCGCAATTGAGGCAGTCGGCGCGACCACCGCGCTGCAAAGCCGCGCGCAGGCCGACGAAAGATATGAAAAATATCGGAATTTTTACTTAGGAGAAGCGCAATGAAATACATCAAGATTGGTACGATTGAAAAACCCGTTTCCCGGATCAGCCTTGGCACGTGGGCCATCGGCGGCGGCCCGGCATGGGGGCAGGATCCGGCGCAGCAGGCCGAAGCGGAGCGCAACAGCATTGCGACCATCTGCTCCTGCCCGGAGGCCGGCATCAATATGCTCGACACCGCGCCCGGCTATAACTTCGGCAACAGCGAAGTCATCGTCGGCAAGGCCCTCAAGCACATGAACCGGGAGGAAATGTGCATCATCACCAAGTTCGGCATCGTCTGGGACCGCAAGGGCGCGTTGTTCAACAAGGTCGGCGATGTGCAGCTTTATAAGAATCTCTCCCCTGATTCCATCCGTCACGAGATCGACCAGAGCCTTTCCCGCCTCGGCGTGGACTATATCGACGTTTATATGTCCCACTGGCAGGCGGTCGAGCCGTACTACACCCCCATCAGCGAAACGATGGAGGTCCTTCAGGAGCTGAAGCGTGCCGGAAAGATCCGCGCCATCGGCGCCGCGAATGTCACGCCCGCGCAGGTGGAAGAATATCTCCGCTGCGGTGAGCTGGACATCGTGCAGGCGAAGTACAGCCTGCTTGACCGCGAGGTCGAAAAGGAGCTGCTGCCCATCTGCAAGAAGCACAATGTCGTATTGCAGGCGTATTCCCCGCTGGAGATGGGTCTTCTGAGCGGTGCGCTGCCCCGCGACTACAAGCCCGTTGGCGCGCAGATCCCCAAAAAGTGGTTCCAGCCGGAGAATCTTCCCCGTGTATTCGACCTGCTCGACGCGCTGGCACCGCTGCGCGAGAAATATCAGTGCACCACGGCCGATCTCTGCCTTGCATGGGTGCTGGCACAGGACGAGCGCATCGTGCTGCTCAGCGGTTCTACCACGCCGGAGCAGATCCGCGCCAACGCAAAGGCCGCTGACATTGTGCTGAGCGCAGAGGATGCGATGCTGATGCGTCGTATGGCGGAAGACCTCGACAAATAAAGTCAGAAAACAAAAAATAAAGTTGCAAAACGGACGTTTCGAATGTAGAATAGTTGCAGGGAAAGAATTGGAGGAATTTACCAATGGCACAGAAAGACCGTCTTGATCAGATTCGCACGACTGTCCGCGAGAAAGAGCGGGTCGTTGTTTCGGAACTGAGCAAGCAGTTTCAAGTGACGGAGGAAACCATCCGGCGCGATCTGGAAAAGCTGGAGGCCGAGGGCCTTGTGACCCGCACCTTCGGCGGTGCGATCCTGAACGGAAGAAACACCAGTGCGCGTACCAGCTACGCGCAGCGGACGCAGATGAACGTTGCAGAAAAGAAGACCATCGCACGGATCGCCGCCGGCCTGATCCCGAAGCATCGCTGCGTGATCGGCGCGGACTCCAGTTCTACCGTCTTTGAAACGATCTGCCTCCTGAAAGGGCAGTCAAACCTGCTTCTGATGACATATGCTGCCAATATTTTGCAGGAGCTTGTGGATGCGGATATGCGCATCATGTCCACCGGAGGCCTGTTCAACAAGGAGTCCCACTCCTTTATGGGCGTGATCACCCGCAATACGATCAAGGCGTACAATACGGATATTCTTCTCATCAGCTGCAAGGGACTGAGCCTGGACGGCGGCTTGTTTGACAGCGACGAGAACGAGGCGGACATCAAGCAGCTCATGGCGACCAAGGCCGCCAAGATCATCCTGCTGGCTGACCATTCAAAGTTTGACAGCGTTGCCTTTGCCAAACTGATGGATCTGGAGAGCGTCGACGTGCTTGTGACAGACCGCCGCCCCTCCGAGGCGTGGGTGGATGTGCTGGCAGCCGCGAATGTGCAGCTTCTCTGCCCCGAGATGATTTAAAATCTCCCAAAATAGGTTTTGTAATTTTGCAGGCAGTTTGTCAAAAAAGTCCTTTTGGACTTTTTTGACAAACTGAAGCGCGCAGCTTTCGCTGCGCGCTTTTCCTGTTTATGCTTTTATCGGAACGTTTTGATGTACGGATCAGAAGATGCCCTGGGACATCATGGCCTC
>UQWH01000049.1 GCA_900544705.1 uncultured Eubacteriales bacterium
ATTACACCGACTATACCCGCCCCTATTCGCCCAACCTCGATCCGGTCGTCTTTTCTGAAATGCAGTATGAGCGCCCGGATGTAGACGCGCTCTGCGCCGCGCTGGAGCAGACGGGCACGGATGCCGCGGACAAATCCTCGGGCGACGTGCTGGAAAGCTACATTGCCGCTTACGACCGGTATATCCATTTCAATACGATGAGCAACCTCGTCTATATCCACTACACGCTGGACCTGAACGACGAGTATTACAACACCGAATACCTCTGGTGCGAGGAGCAGACCCCGCTGGTGGAAAAGGCGCTGGAGGACTGCTACCGCGCCATGGCCGCCTCCCCCATCCGCGACGCGCTGGAATCGGACTATTTCGGCGAAGGCTTCTTCCTCGGCTATGACGGCGACGGGATCTATTCCAACCCCAAGGTCGTCGAGCTGATGCAGCAGGAGGCCGACCTTCAGGCGCAGTACATGGCTCTGACGAGCGACATGACCGTCACCTATGAGGGAGAGGAGCTTCTCTTCACGGAGGCACTGGCCGGCGCGCAGAGCTACGACGAATACTACGCGCTGATCGACCTCTACTGCGAGAAATACAATCCTCTTGCAGCCGACCTCTATATCCGGCTGGTCAAAACGCGCCGTGCGCTGGCACAGGAGCTGGACTACGGCAGCTATGCCGACTATGCCTATGAGAACACTTACTACCGCGACTACACGTCCGCGCAGGCGGAGCAGTATCTTGCCGACGTGCGCGCCGAGCTGGTGCCGCTCTTCTCCGGCTACTCCTCCGCGAATCTGCCCGACATGGACGCAGACGAGGTCATGCAGCTTCTGGAGGGCACGGTAGACGCGCTGGGACACGAGCTCGCGACCGCCTACAGCTACCTGCAGGCCTATGAGCTCTATGACATCACCTCCTCCTCGAGCAAAATGCCCGGCTCCTATGAAACCTATCTGGAGGAGTACGAAGCGCCCTTCATGTACGTTTCCCCGACGGGCAACCTGGGCGACCTTCTGACGGCGGCGCACGAATTCGGCCACTTCACCGACGGCTTCGTCAACTGCAACCTGACCGATTCCACGGACGTTGCCGAAGTCTTTTCGCAGGGGCTGGAATACCTGACGCTGGACGCGGCGGAGCTGTCCGTCCTTCAGCGCCACGCGCTCAGGCAGAGCAAGATGAACGATTCTCTCCTGACCTTCCTCTCGCAGGCGTGCTACTACGACTTTGAATGCCGCGTGTTCGCCCTGCCGGACGAGGAGCTGACGGCTGAAAACCTGAACGCCCTGTTTTTGCGGTGCAATCAGGAGTACGGCATGGCGACCGAGGGCTTTGAAACCTACGATTCCATGGGCTGGTTTGAGATTCAGCATTTCTTCATCGCGCCGTATTATATGATCAGCTACTGCGTGTCCAACGACCTTGCGCTGCAGGTTTACGCACTGGAGAAGCAGACGCAGGGCGCCGGACTGGAAAAATACACCGATATGCTCTACAACAGCGCCGGCTCGACGCTTCTGGCCTTCGCGGAGGAAAACGGACTGGAATCCCCCTTCGCTGAGGGTCGCGTCGCGAAGCTGGCGGACTTTCTGGAGGCACAGATCAGATGAGTGACGTCATTGCCGCCATCGCGACGGGCCGGGTGCCCTGCGCGATCGGCATTCTTCGACTGTCCGGCCCCGGCTGCGCCGAGGCCGCGGGCCGGGTCTTTACCCTGCGCGGCGGGATGCCGCTGGCGCAGGCGCCGAACCGCAAGCTGATGCTCGGCACGCTCCGCGACCGGCAGGGCCGCGTGATCGACGAGGCGCTCGCCGTCTACACCCGCGCGCCGCACAGCTACACCGGTGAGGACACCGTGGAGCTGCAATGCCACGGCTCGCCCGCCATGCTGGCAGCCGGGCTGGAGGCGCTGCTGGCCGCGGGCGCGCGGCAGGCGCTGCCCGGCGAATTCACCAAACGCGCCTTTCTGAACGGGCAGCTCGACCTGACGCAGGCCGAGGCCGTGATCGACCTGATCGACGCGGAAACCGCCGAGGCCGCGGCCAATGCCGCCGGTCAGCTCGGCGGCGCGCTGCTGCGGCGCATCGACCCCGTGTACAACGACCTGCGCGACCTGTGCAGCCATTTTCACGCGGTGCTTGACTACCCGGACGAGGACATCGAGGACTTCGGCCGGGACGAGCTGGCGCAGACGCTCCGCCGCGCGGCAGAGGCCGTTTCCGCGCTGCTTTCCACCTATGAACGCGGAAAAATTCTCAGGCAGGGCGTTCGCACCGTCCTTCTGGGACGGCCGAACGCCGGAAAATCCTCCCTGTTCAACGCCCTTGCGGGCTTTGACCGCGTGATCGTCACGGAAATTGCCGGCACGACGCGCGACACCGTCGAAGAGCCGGTGAAGGTCGGCGGCGTACTCCTGCGCCTGACGGATACCGCCGGCATCCGTCAGGCGGGCGACCGCATTGAGGCCATGGGCGTGGAGCGCTCGGAGCGGGCCGCGCGGGAGGCGCAGCTTGCCATCTTCGTGTGCGACGGCTCGCGTCCTCCGGACGCGGAGGACCGGCGCGCGATGCAGGCGGCGCTGGACGCGCCGGAGCACATCGCCGTCGTCAACAAATCCGACCTTCCCCTGTGCATTTCCCCGGAGGCGCTGCCCTTTGACACCGTCCTCACCCTCTCGGCCGCGACGGGCGAGGGGCTGGACGCGCTCACGCGGGAGATCGCCCGCCGCTTCGCGGCGGACACACGCTGCGACGGGTCGCTTCTGACCAACCCGCGGCAGTTCGGCGCGCTTTCCCGCGCGCAGGACGCCCTTGCCCGCGCGGAGCAGGCCCTCCTTGCCGGCGTCACCCCGGACGCCGTCCTGACGGACGTGGAGCTTGCAATGCAGGCGCTGGGCGAGATCACCGGCCGCACCGTCCGCGAGGACATCACCAACCGCATCTTTGAACGCTTCTGCGTCGGAAAGTGAGCGCTTATGGCAAACGTCAACGACATTCCGCGCGGCTATGCCATGACCGGCAAGCTGAACCTGCGCGCCGACCCAAGGGAATACCGCCGCTGGAATCTGTTTTCCGCCGTCCTCGGCCTGGGGCTGATTGCTGCCGGCTGGGTCTGGCACAGCTTTGCGCCGCTCAAGGCGCTGTTCGAGGCCGGATTTTCGGTCTATTTCCTGCGCATCGCGGCGCTGGCCGCCGGACTTTTCCTCTACGCGCAGGGCTACCAGCTCATGCGGGCGCTGGCTCTGCGTCTGCTCGGCGGGCAGGGCCCCTGCTGGCGGCGGCAGGGGCTGCTGCAAATTCCCGGCAGCTACGCCTATTTCTCCCGCGGCCGCTTCGCGCTGGCCGCGCTGAGCCCGCTGCTTCTCTGGACCGCCGCGCTTCTGGGCGCATGCTTCTTCGTCCCGGTGGACTGGTTCTGGATCGTCTACCTGATCCTGATCTACGACCTCGGCGGCAATCTGGCCGTTTTCCACGCCGTTTATCACGTTCTGCGCGCCCCGAAAACCGCGCTCGTGCGCACGACCGGCGTGCAGACCCTCATCTACACGGAGGAACACCCATGAAAGAAACTCTGCGTGCCGAGGCGCTGCGCCTCGGCCTTTCCCTGACGGAGGAGCAGCTTGACCGCTTCTGCGCCTTCGGCGCGGCACTGCTGGAAAAGAACAAGGTCATGAATCTCACCGCCATCACCGACCCGGAGGCCGTGGCGCGCCTGCACTTTGCCGACTGCCTGACGCTCCTGACCGCCGCCGATCTCAAGGGCAAAGCCGTCATCGACGTCGGCTGCGGCGCGGGCTTTCCCGGCGTTCCGCTGAAGCTGGCCGAGCCGACCATTCGCCTGACCCTGCTCGACAGCCTACAAAAGCGCGTGCGCTGGCTGGAGGAAACCCTTTCCTCCATGGGAGTGGAGGCCGAATGTGTCGCCGCCCGCGCGGAGGAATTCGCCGCCCGCGAGCGCTACGATTTCGCCGTTTCCCGTGCGGTGGCGCGGCTGAACGTGCTTTCCGAGCTCTGTCTGCCCTTCGTCAAAGTCGGCGGCGCCTTCCTTGCGATGAAGGGCGCGGCGGCGCAGGAGGAGCTGGACGAGGCCGCGCGCGGCATTTCCATCCTCGGCGGCAAGGTCGAGGCGGTCAAATCCTACGACATCGGCGGCGCGGAGCACCGCGTGATCGTCATCCGCAAGGTGCGCCCGACGCCCCCCGCCTATCCCCGCCGTTTTGCCAAAATCAAACTGCAACCACTTTCGTAAAGGACTTGATCTCCATGCGCTATTTTGCTGGAACCTATGACATCGCCGTCGTCGGTGCGGGCCATGCCGGGATCGAAGCGGCGCTGGCCGCCGCCCGCCTCGGCCTGAAAACGGTGATCTTCACCATCAACCTCGACGCCGTGGGCAATATGCCCTGCAACCCGGCCATCGGCGGCACGGGCAAGGGCCATCTGGTGCGCGAGCTGGACGCCCTCGGCGGCGAGATGGCGCGCGCCGCGGACGCCTGCTGCATCCAGTACCGGATGCTCAACCGCGGCAAAGGCCCGGCCGTCCACTCTCTGCGCGCGCAGGCCGACCGCCGCCGTTATCAGGAATTCATGAAACACACACTTGAGCGTCAAGAAAATCTGGATCTCAAGCAGGCCACCGTAACGGAGATCCTGACCGAAAACGGCCGCGTGAGCAGCGTGGTGACGCAGCTCGGCGCGGAGTACCGCGTGCGCGCCTGCGTGATCGCCGCCGGGACCTACCTCGACAGCCGCGTCATCACAGGCGAGGTGAGCCTGCCCTCCGGCCCGGACGGGATGCGCGCCGCGCTGGAGCTGACCGACTCCCTGCGCGCGCTCGGCCTGAACCTGCGCCGCTTCAAGACCGGCACGCCGCCGCGCATCAACGCGCGCAGCGTCGATTTTTCCAAAATGGAGGTGCAGCCCGGCGACGAAACGCCGGAGCCCTTCTCCTTCTCGACCCACGCCGCGGTGGAAAACCGCGCCGTGTGCTACCTGACCTACACAAATGCCGAAACCCACCGCATCATCCGCGAAAATCTCGCGCGCAGCCCGCTGTACGACGGCTCCATCACGGGCGTCGGCCCGCGCTACTGCCCCAGCATAGAAACCAAGGTCGTGCGTTTTGCCGACAAGCCGCGCCATCAGCTCTTTCTGGAGCCCTGCGGCCTCGGCACGGATGAGATGTACTTGCAGGGCTTCTCCTCCAGCCTGCCGGAGGACGTGCAGATCGCGATGCTGCACACCGTCGCAGGACTGGAGCACGCGGAGATGATGCGTCCGGCCTACGCGATCGAATACGACTGCGTCGATCCTACGGAGCTCTACCCCACGCTGGAGTGCAAAAAAGTCCCCGGCCTCTACGGCGCGGGCCAGTTCAACGGCTCGTCCGGCTATGAGGAGGCGGCGGTGCAGGGCTTTGTCGCGGGCGTGAACGCAGCACTGGCAATCCGGGGCCGCGAGCCGCTGATCCTGCGCCGCTCGGACGGCTACATCGGCACGCTGATCGACGATCTGGTCACCAAGGGGACCGAGGAGCCCTACCGCATCATGACCTCCCGCAGCGAATACCGCCTGCTGCACCGGCAGGACAACGCCGACGAGCGTCTCGCGCCCATCGGTCACCGCATCGGTCTGATCTCCGATGCGCAACTCGCCGCCGTGGAGGAAAAATACGCCGCCGTGCGCGCGGAGATCCGCCGGCTGGAATCGACCGGCACCCCCGCCACGCCGGAACTGAACCGTTTTCTGGAGAGCGTCCCCTCCGCGCCGGTCGTCAGCGCGGCGCGCCTGATCGACCTGCTGCGCCGCCCGGAGCTGAGCTATGAAATGCTCGCGCCCTTCGACCGCACCCGCCCGGCGCTTCCGCCGGAGGTCACCCGGCAGGTCGAGATCCGCGTCAAGTACGAGGGCTATCTGCAGCGCCAGCAGAAGCAGATTGAGGAATTCTCCCGCGAGGAGGAGCGCCTGCTCCCGCCGGATGCCGATTACGAGTCCATCGCGGGGCTGCGGCTGGAAGCACGGCAGAAGCTCGCGCAGATCCGTCCCCGCTCCGTCGGGCAGGCCGGCCGCATCTCCGGCGTTTCGCCGGCGGACATCGCGGTGCTTTTGATCTGGCTGGAACGGAAGTAAAAACCTGTCGAATAAAAGCAGCCTCACACGTCGTGCACATCGTCGTGTGAGGCTGCTTAACATAATTCCTACTTTTTTGCGGAAATTTCACGGATTTTGTTTATTGTAGATAAATTGTCGAAATAGGTCTACAAAAAAATAGTAAAAAATACACCAATCTTCTTGAAAAATTTCGAAGTGTATGTTAAATTAGAATTACCGTCCGGAGGGTTGGACGGAACAGGAGGATGCAAAAGAGGAGGAGTCAGTATGGAAAAAATGTATCGCGTTTTGCTTGCCAACGGCAGCAGCGAGTTCTGCGAAAAACTCGCTGCGACGCTCAAGCAGACGGATCGGTACGTCGTCGTCGGTACTGCGACCGACGGCGTTCGGGCAATCAGCCTGCTGCGGGAAACGAACCCTGAATTTCTCGTGGTAGACCTGATGCTGCAGCAGGCAGACGGCATGTCCGTGCTAAAAGCTGCGGCAGCGCTGGACAAGAAGCCGGTCATGCTGGTGCTGGTGGAATTTGTCACGGAGTACATCTCGTCGATGTTTCTGAACCTCGGCGTGCAGTACATCATGCTCAAGCCATGCACCCCGCGCGCCATTGCCGAACGGATGAACGAGATCCGCGAAAGCATGGGCCAGCGCAAGGCGCCCGCCGCGCGTTCGAGGGAGGCGAACGTAGAGGCGATGGTGACCTCGATCATTCATGAGATCGGCGTTCCGGCGCACATCAAGGGCTATCAGTACCTGCGCGAAGCCATCATGATCGCGGTAAACGACATGGATGTCATCAATGCGATCACGAAGGTTTTGTATCCGCAGGTTGCCAAAACTTTTGCCACAACGCCGTCGCGCGTCGAGCGCGCGATCCGACATGCGATCGAGGTCGCGTGGGATCGCGGCGATCTGGAAACGTTACAACGGTTCTTCGGCTACACGGTGTCGAACACCAAGGGCAAACCGACGAATTCGGAATTCATCGCACTGATCGCCGATAAGCTGCAATTGCAGCTCAAAAACATGGACGCCGCGGTGATGTAAACCGCAAAAAATACGGGATTCCCTGAAGGGAATCCCGTATTCTTATTCCACGGATTTCAGTGATTCGGCCATAGGGACGCGGTCGATCTTGCGCGCCAGCAGGATGCACACCACGGAGCCAAGCAGCATGGTAATCAGGAAGGAGAGGCCATAGCTCAGGGGCGTGACCCGCGTCTGGAAGGATACCATGTCAAGGCGAATCTGCTGCATGATGAACCGGTGCAGCGCCCAGCCGCAGGGCAGCCCCACGACCGCGCCGAGGAAGGTCAGCATCAGCACCTCGCGGAACACATAAAACCGCGTTTCCGAGCGGTAGAAGCCCAGCACCTTCACCGTGGCAATCTCGCGGACGCGCTCGGTAATGCTGATATTGCAGAGGTTAAAGAGCACGACCAGCGCCAGCGCGCAGGCGCTGCAGATCACCAGCGCGACGATATAATCCATGCTCTTCATCATATTGCGCACCAGCGAGCGCAGCGAGGCCACGACCGTGACATTGGCCACGCGCGGGTGATCCGCAATCTCCGCGCCCAGTGCATAGGTGTCGCCGTCCGTCGTGAGATAGGCGGTTTTATACTGGCAGCTCGTGCCGAACAGACGCTCGTAGGTTCGCGCGGTCATATAGGCATAGTGATAGACATAGTTCTCGACCAGACCGGCGACGGGCAGTTCCACCTTCTGTGTTTCGCTGACGCTGACCGTAATCGTATCGCCGGCCTTGACGCCGAGCGTCGCAGCCAGCGCGCGGTCGATGAGCGCACCCTCCTGTGGGTAGGCGACCTCTTCTTCGCCGTTTCGGAAGCCGATCAGCCTTGTGATGTCCGTATCATCCGTCGCAACGACGTTCAGTGTGTAGACGCCCTTTCCTGTTTTGATCTCGTAGGATCCGGTTTCGGCAAAGACGCACTCGCCGGCGCCGGCAAAGCGCTCGCGGAAGGCGGCCTGCTGCGTCTCGTCCATAGGAGTGGAGAAGGTGGCGGAGATGTCATAATGCGTGATGGTGCCGAACTGATCGTCCGCGATGGTCGTGATGGAATCGCGAATGCCAAAGCCCGCGACGATCAGCGCCGTGCAGCCGCCGATGCCCAGAAGCATCATGTACAGGCGCTTTTTATAGCGCACGATGTTCCGGATGGACACCTTGTGCAGGAAGGACACGCGGTTCCACAGGAAGGGCAGGCGTTCCAGCAAGATGCGCTTGCCGGGCTTCGGCGCCTTGGGGCGCATCAGGCCGGCGGGCAGCAGACGCAGCTCCGCGCGGCAGGCGAAGAAGGTCGCGCCCACGGAGCAGGCCAGCGCCGCAGCCACGGAGATCGCCGCCATCAGCGGATCGAAGTAGTATTCCAGCCACGGGGTGAAATTGTAGAGCATGGAATAGCCCTGCCAGATGCCCTGCGGGAAAAGGAGGGTACCGGCCAGGAAGCCCGCGACCGCACCCAGCAGCGCGGCGGAGCCGGAATAGGAGATGTACTTCCACGCGATCGCGCCGTCGGAATAGCCCAGCGCCTTGAGCGTGCCGATCTGCGTGCGCTGTTCGTCCACCATGCGCGTCATGGTCGTGATGCAGACCAGCGCCGCGACGAGGAAGAAAAACAGCGGGAAGACCTTCGCGACGCCCTCGACGATGGAGGAGTCGCTCTTGAAAGACAGATAGCCGTTGTTTGTGTTTCGGTCAAGGACGTAGGATGAGGGATGCTCGATCTTCTCGACCTCGATCTGCGCTTCTTCCAGCGCGTCCTTGCCCTCAGCCAGCTGCGCCTCCGCCTCCGCGAAGCCCTGCTGCGCCGTTTCATAGGCAGCGTCGTAGTCGGCCTGCCCCTGCGTCAACTGGGCGCTGGCCGCTTCCAGTTGGGCTTTGCCGTCGGCAAGCTCCTGCTCACCCTGCGCAAGCTGCGTCTTGCCGTCCTCGATCTGCCGGCGCGCTTCGTTCAGCTCCGATTCCTTGGAGGCAAAGGTCGCGTCGGCCTCGGCGCGGGCGGCATCCAGCTCGGACTGTCCGGCATCGAGCTGCTCCTTAGCATCCTTGAGCTTCAGATATTGCTGGAACTGCTCGTTGCTCTCAAACTGGTCGATCAGCAGCTGCGCCGCGTCCAGCAGCGCCTTGCAGGCCAGATACTCCGGCGAGCCCACAGCCAGCCCGGCAAGACGCTCTTCCATCTGCCGCCGCGTGACGAGCAGCGCCTCGTATTGCACCGGGAGGCCCGTTTCTTCAAACTGCGCCAGACCGTCCTCGACCTTGGCGCGGTTGTCGTCCAGCTCCTTCTGCTTCGCGTCGAGCTGGGCGTAGGCGTCGGTTTTGGCTTCGGTCAGCGCCGCTTCGCCCTCGGTGAGCTCCGCCTCGCCGGATTCCAGCTCCGTGCGCTTTTCCTCCAGCGTCTTTTCGGCATCCTCCAGCGTCTGGCGATTCTGCGCGATCTCCGCACGGCCGCTGTCCAGCTTCCGCTTGGCCGCGGCCAGCTCGGACTCGGCATCCGCGCGCTGCGAACGGTATTCTGCCTCTCCCTTGTCATACTCCGCCTGCGCCTCCGCCAGCGCCTCGCGCGCCGCGTCGATCACATCGTCATAGCGAACCTGCGCGCGCTCCTCCAGCGCCTTCGTCAGCGCCGGTTTGAGCGCATCCATCTCCGCGGTGTAGGCCTCGGAGTAGAGCGTCCGGTCGGCACCCGCCGCGCGGATGTCGATCTCCGTAAAATAGTCCACGGAAAACGCGTCCGCCGGCGCATAGGCAAAAGCGTCGATGCTGCCGCCGCCCAGCGCTGTCGTACCGCGCTCCACGTTCAAGTACAAAGGCGAGGTACACAGACCAACCACGGTGAATTCCTGCACCGAAAGGCAGTCGTCTATGGACGTGCGCGTGACGCGCAGGGTCTTGCCCAGCGCGTCCTCGCCGAAGCGGTGCGCGTCGAGCAGGCATTCGTCCGCGTTTTCCGGCAGACGGCCCGCCGTAAGCTCCGGCACGCTGACGCGCTCCGGCAGGGAGAGGAGCTTGACCGTCCGCTCCGTGCCGTCCATCTCGGTCACGGCATCCACCGTGACCGCGCCCTCCGCCGTCTCCACGCCGGAAAGCCCGGCAAAATAGTCCACGTCCTCCTGCGTCAGGCCGAGCGTCGTGATCAGTCGGAAGTCAAAGAGCTTCGTTTTCTCGATATAATCCCCGCCGGTGCGCAGCATGGCGGGCTTCGCCGCCTTCAGGCCGCCGAAGAAGCCCACGCCCAGCGCGATGATGGCAAGGATCGCCAGAAAGCGCCCCAGCGAGTGCCGCAGCTCCCGCAGGTTATTTTTTCTCCACGCGCTGCCCATCACCATTCGATCTCCTCGACGGGCGTCGGCCGGTCATTCGTCTGCATGGACTGCACCGTGCCGTTTTTGATGTGGATCACGCGGTCGGCCATCGCCGTCAGCGCGGAGTTGTGCGTGATGATGACGACCGTCATGCCGTTTTTGCGGCTCTGTGCCTGCAAAAGCGCCAGAATCTGCTTGCCCGTGTTATAGTCGAGCGCGCCGGTCGGCTCATCGCAGAGCAGAAGCTGCGGCCGCTTGGCCAGCGCACGGGCGATCGCCACGCGCTGCTGCTCGCCGCCGGAAAGCTGCGCCGGGAAATTTGCCATGCGCTCACCCAGTCCCACGTCGCGCAGCACCTGCGCCGCGGGGAGCGGGTCCTTGACGATCTGCGAGGCAATCTCCACGTTTTCCAGCGCGGTCAGGTTGGGGATGAGGTTATAAAACTGAAACACAAAGCCGATGTCGCGGCGGCGGTAGTCGGCAAGCTGGCGCTTATTGAAGGCCGAAACCTCGCGTCCATCGAGGAACACGCGCCCGGCGCTCAGCGTGTCCATGCCGCCCAGAATGTTCAGCAGGGTCGTTTTGCCCGCGCCGGACGGGCCGACGATCACGCAGATCTCGCCCTTTTCTATCGTAAAAGTCGCGTCATGCAGCGCCAGAACGGAAACCTCGCCCGTCCCGTAGCGTTTTTCCACATTTTCAAATTGAATAAAAGAACTCATAAGTCAACCTCATATCTTGGGATATACACAAGTATACCTTGGAAAAAACGAACAATCAAGCACGGCTTTCAGAATTCACAAAAAATTCAGGAACGCATACCTCCTTGCCATTTCCTGCGCGCAGCGCTATAATCGAACTGGGCCTTGGCCCGCAAATAAACGAAGAAAGGATGTCATCGCAATGGCAAAAACCACAAAATATACCGGCACGCAGACGGAGAAAAATCTGATGGAGGCCTTCGCGGGCGAATCGCAGGCCAGAAACAAGTATACCTATTTCGCGTCCGTTGCGAAAAAGCAGGGTTTTGAGCAGATCGCCGCGCTCTTCCTCAAGACCGCCGAGAACGAAAAGGAGCACGCGAAGCTCTGGTTCAAGGAGCTTCAGGGCATCGGCGACACGGCGGAGAATCTGAAGGCCGCCGCCGAGGGCGAGAACTACGAGTGGACGGATATGTACGCCGGCTTTGCCAAGACCGCCGAAGAAGAGGGCTTCCCGGAGCTGGCCGCACGCTTCCGCCTGATCGGCGAGATCGAACGCCACCATGAGGAGCGCTACCGCGCGCTGCTCCACAACGTCGAGATGGCCGAAGTCTTTGCCAAGAGCGAGGTCAAGGTCTGGGAGTGCCGCAACTGCGGACACATCGTCGTCGGCGAGAAGGCCCCGGAGGTCTGCCCCGCCTGCGGCCACCCGCAGAGCTATTTTGAAGTCCGCGCAGAAAATTATTGAACGGAGAAAGGACAATTACGATGGAACTGTTTGAAGCGATCTACCGTCGCGGGAGCTATCGCGATGAATTTATGCCCGATCCCATCCCGGAGGAGGATCTGCACAGGATCCTGGACGCGGGCATCCGCGCACCGTCCGGCTATAATCTGCAAACGACCAGCTTCTACGCGGTGAAAGACGCCGCGCTGCGTGCCGAGCTCGCGGAAGTTTTCCCGACAAAAGCCACCAAGACGGCGCCCGCCATCCTTGTGCTGACCTCGCGCCGCATCTATGCCGGGCCGCACAACTTCCAGTTTGAGGTGGAGGATTATGCCGCCGCTGCGGAGAACCTTCTGCTGGCGCTGACGGCTCTCGGCTACGCAGGAGTCTGGATGGACGGCATGATGAGATATGAGGGCAACGCCGACCTCGTCCGGGCGATTCTGCACATTCCGGAGGAAGAAACCATTCGCACCATCATTCCCTTTGGCAAGCCGGTCCATCCGGTAACGCAGAAGGAAAAGAAGCCCTTCACCGAGCGCGCGCATATTTTCTGATAGAAAAACGGAGCAGCAAAAAGCTGCTCCGTTGTTTCTTATTTCATTGTCGTCCCGGCGAGCAGACCCGGCAGGAGAAAGATTTTCGTATGCAGAGCGCACCAATAAACAAAGGCCGCCGCCCATCCGCCGGAGGTTGGCGAAACCAATGCCAGCACGGCATAGGTCAGAACCGCCGCGAGGGCGAGAACGCGCAGAATCCACCGTGCTGCTTTTCCCATTTTCCAGCAAAGGACAGACCCGACGAGCGCGCCGACGCTCAGCCACAAAAGGGGCGAAAGGACGTAGGTGTTGATCTGTTTTAACGGCGAAACAGAAAAAGCATCCCGGTCAGATAAGAGCACCCCGCAGAGAATATCTACGGCAGCGCAGCCCAAAATGATAACGCAAAGAATGACGGCAAATTTTCGTTTCATTTCAAAACCTCCTAATTCTCTTGCAAGGTTGATTGCATAGAAATACGAATATCTATGTCTAAGTACATAATAATGCGTAGCAACCGACTTGTCAATGGCGCTTATATATTTTTCTAAAAATATTCTGTCAATATAATATACTTTATTTATACATTCTACATTGAGTACCTAGTACAAAAGAATTGTAATAAACATGCAGAATTGACAGCTGAACAAACCACTCGCATATTATAGACAACATACACCTGCCTAGAATCGATTTAACACACCATGTGAGAACTTTCTATTGACTCAAGCGGGACAATATATCTAAAGAAAACCTCCGATCTCGCGATCAGAAGCTTTGTTGGCGTTAGCTATCTTTCCGGCTCGGGCGAGAATTGTCCCGCCATGAAGAAACCTGCCGGTGGCAGGTTTCAGGCGGCACAATACAAAAAGCTCTGACCTTTCGATCAGAGCTTAATGTTGGCGTTACCTATCTTCCCGGCCAGTCACCCGGCAAGTATTGTCGGCGCAGATGAGCTTAACTTCTGTGTTCGGGATGGGAACAGGTGGACCCTCATCGCAATCAACACCAACTCGAACAAAATTCGCGGAAAATTCTGTTCTTAAAACGCGTTTTCAATTCAATCGGAGGTTTAGCATGACTCTTACTCCGACCGTCAGAGCATCCGAAACCGGACATCTGGCTTCAGACACACCCTGAAAACTGAACAAGAATGAATGATCAAGTCAAATCCATGCAACCGAGCCTGCTCCTTCTTTTGTAGGTCAAGCTTTCGGCTTATTAGTATCAGTCAGCTTAACGCCTTGCGACGCTTACACCCCTGACCTATCAACGACATAGTCTACGTCGAGCCTTACTCCTCGAGGGAGGGGAGATCTTATCTCAGGGGGAGTTTCACGCTTAGATGCTTTCAGCGTTTATCTCGTCCATACGTAGCTACCCAGCCGTGCCCTTGGCAGAACAACTGGTACACCAGAGGTATGTCCATCCCGGTCCTCTCGTACTAAGGACAGCTCCCTTCAAATCTCCTACGCCCGCAACAGATAGGGACCGAACTGTCTCACGACGTTCTGAACCCAGCTCGCGTGCCACTTTAATCGGCGAACAGCCGAACCCTTGGGACCGAATTCAGCCCCAGGATGTGACGAGCCGACATCGAGGTGCCAAACCTCCCCGTCGCTGTGGACGCTTGGGGGAGATCAGCCTGTTATCCCCAGGGTAGCTTTTATCCGTTGAGCGATGGCATTTCCACTCACATACCACCGGATCACTAACTCCAACTTTCGTTACTGCTCGACCCGTCGGTCTCGCAGTTAGGCTGGCTTATACGTTTACACTCACTGCATGATTTCCATCCATGCTGAGCCAACCTTTGAGCGCCTCCGCTACTCTTTAGGAGGCGACCGCCCCAGTCAAACTGCCCGCCTAACAGTGTCCCCCAACCCGATTCAGGGCCGCAGGTTAGAAACCCAGCAAACCAAGGGTGGTATCCCAAGGACGACTCCACCAAACCTGACGGCCTGGCTTCTATGTCTCCCACCTATCCTGTACATGATTTACCGAATCTCAGTATTAAGCTGCAGTAAAGCTCCATGGGGTCTTTCCGTCTAGTTGCGGGTAACCGGCATCTTCACCGGTACTACAATTTCGCCGGGCGGGCTGTTGAGACAGTGCCCAAATCATTACGCCTTTCGTGCGGGTCAGAACTTACCTGACAAGGAATTTCGCTACCTTAGGACCGTTATAGTTACGGCCGCCGTTTACCGGGGCTTCAATTCAAGCCTTCGCGTTTCCGCTAAGCCCTCCTCTTAACCTTCCGGCACCGGGCAGGCGTCAGCCCCTATACGTCATCTTTCGATTTAGCAGAGACCTGTGTTTTTGGTAAACAGTTGCTTGGGCCTATTCTCTGCGGCCGGCTTGCGCCGGCACCCCTTCTCCCGAAGTTACGGGGTCAATTTGCCGAGTTCCTTAACAACCCTTCTCCCGTTGGCCTTAGGATTCTCTCCTCATCTACCTGTGTCGGTTTGCGGTACGGGCACCATACTTCGCCTTTTCTCGCCTCAGAGCATCATCGACTTCCCTACTTGTAGTTCGGTCCCTTTCGCCCGGCGCGACCAACGGCCGGGTTCGATTATCTCTAAGTGTCAGCTTTCTAGTGTATGGTGGCTACGGAATTTCAACCGTATGTGCATCGACTACGCCTCTCGGCCTCGCCTTAGCTCCCGGCTTACCCTGGGCGGACGAACCTTCCCCAGGAAACCTTAGATTTTCGGCCATTATGATTCCCACATAATTCTCGCTACTCATTCCGGCATTCTCACTCCTGTGCAGTCCACCGCTCCTTCCGGTGCGACTTCACCCCGCACACGACGCTCCCCTACCACTCATGCTTTCGCATGAATCCTAAGCTTCGGTTATACGCTTAGCCCCGTTAAATTTTCCGCGCAAGATCACTCGACCAGTGAGCTATTACGC
>UQWH01000050.1 GCA_900544705.1 uncultured Eubacteriales bacterium
CGCCGCAGCCCTGCAAAACAAGGCCCTCCTTGCCGTTCATACGGCGAAGATCATCAGCGGTAATGTTTTTAATGTTCATATTACATTCCTCCTACAATATAATTCAGATTTTCCCTTCTCCGCTTGCCTGCCGCAGTCTACCGCATCATATGCTGTTTCAGTGCCCGCTCCGTGAAGAGCGCGTCCAACCGCCGCAGCAGGTCAAGCACCTTCGTAGAAATAGGAAAAGCCGCGACTTTTTGCAAGTCGCGGCTATGTAAAGTGCGCTGTTTGGGTTCAACCCCTGTCAGTGTGGGAAAAACACATTTTCGCATCTACGAAATTGAAGGGTAAAATTTCGCCCTATGGATGCCAAAAAACCTCGGAAATTCCGAGGTTTTTTGGCAATGCATCTTTTTCATTGTCCTAACATGGTGCCGGTGGCGGGGGTCGAACCCGCACGGGTTATTAGCCCAACGGATTTTGAGTCCGCCTCGTCTGCCAATTCCAACACACCGGCATCTATTATTTTAAGTCGGCCCCAAATACCCCAGCCGGAAAACGGAGGGATATTTGGAGGGACATTAAAACCAAAGCACTTATTCAATTCGTAAAAAAGCCTTGAAAATCAAGGGTTTACGCCATAGCGGTATGAAACGGCGTTGTGGATTTTGAGTCCCGTACGTCTGCCAATTCCATCACACCGGCAAATTTACCTTTTTATTATACCTGCGGACGGAACAAAAAGCAAGCAGAATTTCACGCTTCCCCCGGTTTTGCACGTTTTCCCGGTTTTGCGGTGTTTTCGGCTCAAAACACCCGGCTGCACAGCCAGTAGATCAGGCCATAGATCGCGCTGGCGCAGGTGCCAAACACCAGCACCGGCCCGGCGATGGTGAACATTTTGGCGCAGGTTCCCAGCACGACGCCCTCGGTTTTGAACTCGACCGCCGGCGAAACGATGGAATTGGCAAAGCCCGTGATCGGCACGAGCGTTCCGGCGCCAGCCAACTTTGCAATGTCGTCGTAGACGGCAAGACCTGTCAGAACGGCGGAAAGAAACACCAGACAGATGCTCACCGCCGACCCGGCCGTCTGCTTGTCCAGTCCCGCGGCGGTGAAACCGTTCATCAGCAGCTGGCCCAGCGTACAGATCAGGCCGCCCGTCCAGAAGGCGTTGAACAGATCCTTCCACAGCTTGGATTTCGGCGCCATCCGGTCGACCAGCCGGCTGTATTCCGCATTGCTCATTTGCATAAAAACTCCCCCTTTTTTCTATAGTATTCCCGCAAAAATCGCTCCGAGCGGTTTGAAATGACATCGCCAAAAATTTCCAGTCATCGGCGGTGCACATCCTCGCCAAAAATGTGTTTTTGGCAGGACACTTCCCGGAAAGAATATCCCCCCGCGCTATGGTGATTTCGTCAGCTCTTTTCCCAAAAAATAACAGGACAAATCACTGGTATTCAGGAATAATTTAAGATATAATGAATGCAAAGGAGGGGATAAGCATGGGCGTTTATCAGGACGAGCATTACAAGGACTCCATCAAACTCGAAGCCCGTACACCGCTGCTGCTGATCCAGAGCACCGGCAGCCAGAAATGCGGCAAGGGAGAGGGCTGGGGGCCGGGCGAGCGCGACCACTTTCTCCTGCACTATGTCGTCAGCGGCGAGGGCGAATACCACTGTGGAAATGACACCTGGCATCTGCATGGCGGCGATGCCTTCATGATCTATCCCCACACCCGCGTGGAATACCGCGCAAGCAGGCTCGAGCCGTGGGAATATCTCTGGGTCGGCTTCAACGGCTTTGATGCGCCGGGCTGCGTGGAGGAGATCGGCTTCACGCAGCAGCAGCCCGTGCTGCGCGGCCGCGGCAGCGCCGGTATCCGGACCCGCATGGAGGCGCTCTACCGCAGCTACGGCCTGAGCTACGCCGACCGCCTGACGATGGCCGCCAAGCTCTATGAGCTGGCCGCCTTTCTGGTCCGGACGGCGGATACCCGCCGCGAGCAGCAGGAACAGCGCGACAGCGCGTGGCTGGCCGCGGAATATATCATGCTGCACTACCGCGAGCCGATCAGCATCGGCGAAGTCGCGGCCTATGTTTCCGTCAGCCAGAGCAGCCTCTATCGCCACTTTGTCGAGCGTTATCACAAATCCCCGAAGCGCTTTCTGCTGGAATACCGCATTGAGCGCGCCTGCGAGCTGCTGCACGAGGCGGACAGCACAATTCAGGAAGTTGCCGCAGCCGCAGGCTTTGAGGATGCCTTCTATTTCTCCCGTGTATTTCGTGAACTCAAGGGCATTTCGCCCAAAGAATACGCCGTCCAACGGCGTATTTCCGCCGTCTCCGGTACCGGAATGTCCAGAAGAAAGTAGAAATCTGTAAAAATACACTGCAAAAATCTTTGAAAATTCCTATTGTTTCTTCGTTTCCCTGCCATTTTGTATAAAATGTACAAAAATATTTCCTTTTATAGGAAATAACAGGGGAGATTTGTCCATATTCGTGAATGAAAAATCTATTCAACTGAACGCAAAGTTCAGTATAATTAAAAATACAGGGGAGCGGAAAACGATCCGGTTCTCCCCGGGAATTTGAAGGAGGAAGATTCAATGAAAAAAGTAGTGGCTATCCTTTTGGCGCTGGTCATGGTGTTCGCACTGGCTGCCTGCGCTGGCGGCAGCGGAGCCAAGACCTACAAGGTCGGCGTCGCAATTTACAACTTTGACGACAACTTCATGACCCTCTACCGCAACGAGATCGACGCATACTTCAAGACGCTGGAAACCGACGAAGTCAAGTATGAGCTTGAGTTTGCAGACGGCAAGAACGACATGGCCGAGCAGACCAACCAGATCGAAAACTTCATCACGCAGGGCAAGGACGTCATCATCTGCAACCTCGTGCAGACCTCTTCCGCCGACACCATCATTGATAAGGTCGTCGCCGCGGGCATCCCGATGGTTCTCATCAACCGCGAGCCTCTGGCCTATGACGCAGACGGCAAGACTCTCGACGAGCAGTACGAAGGCATCCTCAACAATGCAAAGGTCTGCTATGTCGGCGCAGACGCACGTCAGTCCGGTACATATCAGGGCGAAATGGTCGTTGACCTGCCGAACCACGGCGACCTCAACGGCGACGGCGTTGTCAGCTACCTCATGATCGAGGGCGACCCCGAAAACATTGACGCGCAGTACCGCACCGAGTTCTCCGTCAAGGCCCTCACCGACGCGGGCGTGAAGGTCGAATGCCTGGACGATCAGGTCGGCAACTGGGCGACCGATAAGGGCCAGCAGATCTGCGCAAACGCGCTGTCCGCACACGGCGACAAGCTGGAAGTCGTGTTCTGCAACAACGACGCCATGGCGCTCGGCGCTGCCGCAGCCATCAAGGCCGCAGGCCGCACCGTCGGCAAGGACATCTACCTGCTGGGCGTTGACGCGCTGGACGAGTGCGTTGAGATGGTCAAGGAAGGCACCATGACCGGTACCGTTCTGAACGACCACATCGGCCAGTCCCACAAGGCGGTCGACGTCGCCGTTGAGCTGCTCAACGGCAAGGACATCCAGAACTACTACTGGGTCGACTATGTCAAGGTCGACGCCGAGTACGCGAAGAACCACTGAGTTCTGCGCACGGCTGCAATGGGCGGGAAACCGCCCATTGCACGTAACAGGCAAAATCAGCAATGGACGGGAAACCGTCCATTGCCCAATTTGAGGGGAGCGCGGCATATTCTGCCCGCTGCCCTGAATTTGGGAGATTCTCAGAAAAGGAGGCAGGCAATATGTCTGAGTACCGTTTGGAGATGCGCGGCGTGTGCAAATCCTTCCCCGGCGTCAAGGCGCTGGATCACGCGCAGCTCCAACTCCGCCCCGGCACCGTCCATGCGCTCATGGGCGAGAACGGCGCGGGCAAATCCACGCTCATGAAGTGTATGTTCGGCATCTACAAGATGGATGAGGGCGAGATCTTCTATGAGGGCAAAAAGGTGGAGATCCACGACCCCATGGAGGCGCTGAAGATGGGCATCGCCATGGTGCATCAGGAGCTTCAGCCCATTCCCGCGCGCACCATCGGAGAGAATATCTTTCTTGGCCGCTACCCTATCAAAAAGCTGCTGGGCTTCATCCCGGTGGTCGATCACAAAAAAATGTATGAGGACACGCGCCTTTTGCTGAAAAAGGTACGCATGGACTTCGACCCACGACAGAAGCTGGGCGAGCTGAGCGTGTCGCAGATGCAGTCGGTGGAGATCGCAAAGGCCGTTTCCGCAAACTGCAAGGTTCTGATTCTTGACGAGCCGACCTCCTCTCTGACGCAGAACGAGGTGGAGGCACTGTTCCGCATCGTGGAAGATTTGAAGCGCGACGGCGTGGCCATCGTCTACATCTCTCATAAGATGGATGAGATCCTCCGCATCAGTGACGAAGTCACCATCATGCGTGACGGCAAGTACATCGGCACCTGGCCCGCAAAGGAGCTGACGACCGACGCCATCATCACCCGGATGGTCGGCCGCGAGCTGACGAACCTCTATCCCCAGCGCAACAATAAACCGGGCGAGGAGGTCTTCCGCGTGGAGGACTTCACCTCTATCCATCCGCGCAGCTTCCGCAATGTTTCCTTCACTCTTCGCAAGGGTGAGATCCTCGGCGTCGGCGGTCTGGTGGGCGCGCAGCGCACCGAGCTGATGGAAGGCCTGTTCGGCACCCGTTCGCACGCAAAGGGAAAGATCTTCTACCACGGCAAGGAAATGAAGATCAACCGGCCGAAGGACGCGATCGATCATGGCGTCGCGATGCTGACCGAGGACCGCCGTGCCTCCGGTATCATGGGCGTGCTTTCCGTGGCGGACAATATCTCCGTTGCCTCCCTGAACCACTATCTGAGCGGCGGCTTTGTGCTCAATAGCCGCAAGATCGAAAAACTGGTGCAGGACAACGTCAAAAAGATGAACATCAAGACCCCGTCCAGCAAGACGCTCATCCAGTCGCTCTCCGGCGGCAACCAGCAGAAGGTGCTGATCGGCCGCTGGCTGGCCAACGACCCGGACGTGCTGATCCTCGACGAGCCGACGCGCGGCATCGACGTCGGCGCCAAGTACGAGATCTACTGCATCATCGAAGAACTGGCGCGGCAGGGCAAGAGCATCATCATGATCTCCAGCGAAATGGGAGAGCTGATCGGAATGTCCGACCGCATCATGGTCATGTGCGACGGCCGCGTGACCGGCTTCATCGACGGCAAGGACGCAACACAGGAAAACATCATGGAACTGGCTACGCAGTTCGTATAGGGAGGGCAAGCGTATGGAAACAAAGAAACTCAGCTTCGGACGGAAGGTCTGGAATTTTGTCAAAGGAAACCCCATCGTCATTCTGCTGGTGCTCGGCGCGATCGTCGTCGGCTGCTTCACGGATAATTTCTTCTCCTGGGTCAACTTCAGCAACCTCGCCAGCAACACGGCAGTGCGTTTTCTGATCGCCCTCGGCGTTTCCGGCTGTCTGATCACCAAGGGCACCGACCTGTCCGCCGGCCGTCAGCTCGGCTTCGCCGCCTGCCTTGCGGGTCTGCTGCTTCAGCGTCCGAATTACACCGGCCGTATGTTCGACTGGCTGCCCAGTATGTACCCCAATGTTCCCGTCTGGGTCTGGATGCTGCTGACGCTGGTCATCGTCGTGGCCGTCGGCGCGCTCTTCGGCCTGCTGAACGGCGCGATCATCTCCTATCTGAACGTCCCGCCCTTCATCACGACCCTCGGCACGCAGACGATCATTTATGGTATTTCTCTGATCATCACCGACGCACAGCCGATCGGCGGCTTCCAGAAAGCCTACACCGAGCTGGTCACGGGACGTATCGGCAGCTCCACAGGCTTCCAGCTTCCCTACCTGCTGTTCATTGCGCTGATTTTCGGGCTGCTGTTCTGGTTCATCTATAACAAGACCCGCCACGGCAAGTATATGTACGCCATCGGCGGCAACGAGGTCGCGGCAGAGGTTTCCGGCGTCAACACGCGCCGGGCCAAGATCTCCATCTACATGACCGCCGGCATCATGTATGCCATCGCCGGCTACCTGCTGGCGGCCAAATCCGGCGGCACCTCCGCGAGCATGGGCTCCGGCTATGAGCTGGAAGCCATCGCGGGCTGCACCATCGGCGGCGTTTCCACCACCGGCGGTATCGGCACCGTCGTCGGCGTTCTGGTCGGCGTTCTGGTCTTTGAGCTGCTGAAGATTGTCCTGCAGTTCCTCCACGTCAACCCCTATTACAACTACATCGTGCAGGGTCTTGTCATCGTCGTGGCGGTAGCGCTGGACATCCGCAAGTACATCGCCAAGAAGTAATGGCGGACGGCAAGAAGAAATCCCGCCTGCGCGAACTGAAGGAAAGCTGGTATGAAAAGGTTCCACTGAACGTGCGCCAGCTTGACATTATCATCGCCATCGGGATCGCCGGGCTGGTCATCGTGACGGTACTGATCGTGCTGGAAGCGACCGGCGTCTGGAAAATCGGTTGAGTTGAATAAAACAGGCCGCCGGGTCACGGCGGCCTGTTTTGTTACGGGATTTTTTGACAGTTTGAACAGCACGCCAGGGATCACCGGCCTGTTTTCTGTGGATAATGTATTTTTTACTTTCCCCTCTTGACAAATGCGTACGGCTGCGTTATCATACCAACATACTCGGCAAAAGAATTTCGCAGGAAGGGAGAACGCCGCAATGACCAAGGCTCTGTTTACCGCTCGAATGATGATGCAGATGCGCATGTGCATGTACATGTGCAAGCTTTGTGATGCCCATTTTCCGGCGCGTTCTCCGAAAGAAGCGAAGCGGTAATCAGAAACCTTCTCCTGCCGCATTTCCATTGCTTTGAACCGGGAAGCTCCGTCGGAGCTGTCCCGGTTTTATTTTGCCTCGGAGGTAATTTTATGAAAAACGATCTGGAAGCCCGCGTGCGGGCCAACTCCCGCAGAGAGCGAATGTGAATTTATGCGAATTTTCCGGAATAAATTATCATTATAATAAGAAAGGTTGTTACATTATGAAAAAGTTCTTTGCCATCGTGCTTGCACTCATCCTCGCGCTGGGCGTTCTGTCCGCCTGCGGCTCCAAGAGCGACTCCATCACCATCGCCGTCCCCAATGACGCCACCAACGAAGCCCGTGCGCTGCTTCTCCTGCAGGAAAAGGGCTACATCAAGCTCAAGGACGGCGCCGGCATCACCGCCACCGTCAACGACATTGAAGAGAACCCCCACAACATCAAGTTCAACGAGCTTGACGCCGCGCAGATTCCCAACGTTCTCAAGGATGTTGACTATGCCATCATCAATTCCAACTTTGCCATCTCCGCCGGCCTGAACCCCGTGAAGGACTCCCTCGCCATTGAAGGCTCCTCCTCTGCTTACTCCAACATTCTGGCCGTCAAGGAGGGCACCGAAAGCTCCGATTCCGTCAAGGCTCTCAAGGCTGCACTGGAGAGCAAACAGGTCGCGGACTACATCTCCGAAAAATATGACGGCGCCGTCGTCAGCACCGTTGACAACCCCACTGACGGCTTTGATTCCACGGTGGACTACGACGCACTGGCCGGCACGACCATCACCATCGCCGCCTCCCCCACGCCGCACGCCGAGATCCTCTCCGTTGTCAAGGACATCCTTGCAGAAAAAAACATCACCCTCGAAATTTTGGAATTCTCTGACTATGTCCAGCCGAACAACGTCGTGGAAAGCGGCGAAGTCGACGCCAATTACTTCCAGCATCTGCCCTATCTGGAGGACTTCAACGCCGAGAACGGCACGCACATCGTTTCCGTCGCCTCCATCCATGTGGAGCCGATGGGCCTCTACGGCGGCAAGCAGACCTCGCTCGACGCGATCGGTTAAATAACACGAAAACAACGCTACCCGCCGGGCGGATAGCGCTGTTTTCCTGCGGAGGGATAACATGATCGAGATACAAAATCTGTCAAAGACCTTTCCCACCTCGGACGGAACGGTGGAGGCGCTGAAGAATATCACGCTGACCATCCCCGACGGCGAGATCTATGGCATCATCGGCATGAGCGGCGCGGGCAAAAGCACCCTCGTGCGCAGCATCAACCTGCTTGAGCACCCGACGGAGGGCCGCATCCTGATCGACGGCACCGACCTCACGCAGCTTTCCGAGCCGGAGCTGCGCGCCGCGCGCCGGAACATCACCATGATCTTTCAGGGCTTTAATCTGCTCATGCAGCGCAACTGCCAGAAAAACGTCTGCTTCCCCATGGAGCTGGCAGGCGTGAAGCGCAGCGAAGCGATGAAGCGCGCGGCGGAGCTGCTGGAGCTGGTGGGCCTCGGCGACAAGCGCAAGGCCTATCCTTCGCAGCTCTCCGGCGGCCAGCAGCAGCGCGTGGCCATTGCCCGCGCGCTGGCGACGCATCCGAAAATTCTCCTGTGCGACGAAGCCACCAGCGCCCTTGACCCCCAGACCACGCAGTCCATTCTCTCGCTCATCCGCGACATCCACGACAAACTCGGCATCACCGTGATCGTTATCACGCACCAGATGAGCGTGGTCGAGCAGATCTGCACCCGCGTCGCCATTCTCGATAACGGCGAGGTCGCCGAAGAGGGCGAGGTCAGCAAGGTCTTTACCTCCCCGCGCTCCAAGGCCGCGAAGCGGTTGGTCTACCCCGACGGCTACGAGCTGAGCGTCGCGCACTTCGACGAGGGCGGCGTGCTGCGCGTGGTGTTCAACGGCGCGAAAGCGACCATGGCCCCCATGATCGCGCAGATGGCCATCGACTGCGGCATCGCGGCCAGCATCCTCACCGCCTCGACCAAGAGCATAGGCGACAAGGCCTATGGCAATATGATCCTCGGCATCCCCGGCGGCGCAGAGGCCATGCGGCGCGCGACGCAGTACCTCAAGGCGATCCCCGACATTCTGCTAGAGGAGGTAGAAAACCATGCTGAATAGCTTTCTCGCATCGGAAACCGTGCAGAACGCGCTGGAGATCCTGAAAACGCAGTTTCCACTGGCGATCTGGGAGACAGTCTATGTGACCATTCTCTCCACCTTCTTTGCTATTCTGATCGGTCTGCCGCTGGGCGTGCTGCTCGTGGCGGGTGAGGACGGAAAAATTCTGCGCGTGCCGCGCTGGCTGCTGCACGTTCTGAATGTTATTATCAATCTGCTGCGCTCCGTCCCCTTCCTGATCCTGATGATCATGGTCTTCCCCCTGACGCGCCTGATCGTCGGCACCGTCGTCGGCACGCCCGCGACCATCGTGCCGCTGGTCATCGCCGCTTTTCCCTTCATCGCCCGTCTGGTGGAGGGCAGCCTGCGTGAGATCAACCCCAACATCATCGAAACCGCGCAGAGCATGGGCGCTTCTCCCCTGCAGATCATCGTCAAGGTGATGCTGCCGGAAGCCGTCCCCTCGCTCATCTCCAACGCGACCATCGCCATCACGACCGTCCTCGGCTACTCCGCGATGAGCGGCGCCATCGGCGGCGGCGGTCTGGGCAAGATTGCCATCAACTACGGCTACAACCGCTATCAGTACCTTGTCATGGCCTTTGCCGTGGTGTTCCTGATCCTGCTCGTGCAGATCTTCCAGAGTCTCGGCACCAAGCTCGCCGTCAAGTGCGACAAGCGCCTGAAATAAAACGTTTGCATATCATAATGGCTCCGGTTTTTCCCCGCATCCATATGGAATGATTCCGTATTTCGTTCGCACCCGTAGGGAACGGCCTTCTGCGCAGCCCTTGGCGGCTTTGCCGCCTTAGGGATGCGGCGTGCCCCTTGCGGGTAGAGCGTTCCGCGGGCAGGCATCCGCGATCATAACCAAAGGGCCTCCGAAATTTTCGGAGGCCCTCTTGATTTACCTACTCGGTTGGTGGTATACTAAGAAAAAACACCGGCCAAAAGGAGGCTTTTTATGATCTCGACCAAGGGCCGCTATTCCATCCGCATTCTTCTCGACCTCGCGGAGCACCGCAACGGCAGCTACACGCCGATGAAGGAGGTCGCCGCACGGCAGGAGATCTCCCTGAAATACATCGAAAAGCTCATGCCCGCCCTGAAGGGCGCCGGGTTGATCGAAAGCAGCCATGGCATCGGCGGCGGCTACCGCCTCACGCGCGAGCCGGAGCAGTACACGCTGTGGGAGATCCTGCGGCTTGCGGAGGGCGACCTCGCGCCGGTGTCCTGCCTGCAGGAAAATGCGGCGGTATGCGACCGCGCCGCGGAGTGTCGGACGCTCCCGGTCTGGAAAAACTACTACAAGCTGACGAAGGATTACTTTTCCGGCATCACGCTGGCCGACCTGATGGGCACGCCCTCCGCCGATAATTATGTGATTTAGCTATAAAATGTGCCCCGGTATGCACCGGGGCACATTATTTTTTCCGCAAATTATTCCGCAAACAGCGGGGTGGAGAGATAACGGTCGCCGGTGTCCGGCAGCAGAACGACGATGTTTTTGCCCGCGTTCTCCGGGCGCTTGGCCAGCTCAATGGCCGCCCAGACCGCCGCACCGGCGGAAATGCCGACCAGCACGCCCTCGCACCGGCCGATCTCCCGTCCGGTGGCGAAGGCCGCCTCGTTCTCCACGGGGATGATCTCGTCGTACACCTTCGTATCCAGTACCTCCGGGGCAAAGCCCGCACCGATGCCCTGGATCTTATGCGGGCCTGCGACGCCGGTGGAAAGGAAGGCGGAGCTCTTCGGCTCAACCGCAACGACTTTGACTTCCGGGTTCTTCGATTTCAGATACTGTCCCACGCCGGTGATGGTACCGCCGGTGCCGACGCCCGCGACAAAGAAATCGACCTTGCCGTCGGTGTCCTCCCAGATCTCTGGGCCGGTGGTTTCAAAATGTGCCTTGGGGTTGGCCGGATTGACAAACTGTCCGGGGACGAAACTGTTCGGGATCTCTGCGGCCAGCTCGTTCGCTCTGGCGATCGCGCCCTTCATGCCCTTGCTGCCGTCGGTCAGAACCAGCTCGGCGCCATAGGCGCGCATCAGCTGGCGGCGTTCGACGGACATCGTCTCCGGCATGACGATGATAATGCGGTAACCCCGCGCCGCCGCGACGGACGCAAGGCCGATGCCGGTATTGCCGGAGGTCGGCTCGATGATGACGGAACCCTCCTTCAGAATGCCCTTCGCCTCGGCATCGTCTATCATCGCCTTTGCGATGCGGTCCTTGACGGACCCGGCGGGGTTAAAATATTCCAACTTGGCCAGCAGCTTTGCCTTCAGGCCGAGTGCGTTTTCCAGATGGGTCAGCTCCAGCAGGGGCGTTTTGCCGATCAGCTGATCGGCGGAAGTGTAGATGTGTGACATTTTTCAAAATCCTTTCTTTTATGATGTGATATGGCTGCGGCGCACAGAATCAACATCGGAACACCATGCCTGCGTTCATTCGAACCCCTCGTTTCCGTTCTTTATACTACCAACTTAGTATGTTAGTAGTATTATATGCCGTCGAGTCTCGAATGTCAATAGACAGAGCGGAAAAATTTTCCCAAAAGCCGGTGGATTTTTATTCGCCGGAATTGTATTTTTGCTGAAAAAATGCTACAATATGGTGCAAACAGGGGGAATGTGAACATGAGAATTGTCATCAAGGTCGGCACCTCGACGCTGACCCATCCGACCGGACGGATGAACATCCGCCGCGTGGAGCAGCTCTGCAAGGTCATCAGCGACCTGAAAAACGCCGGGCACGAGATCGTGCTGGTGTCCTCCGGCGCCATCGCCATGGGCGTCGGTAAGCTCGGCCTTCTGAAGCGGCCGCAGGATATGCCCACCAAGCAGGCCGCCGCGGCGGTCGGCCAGTGCGAGCTGATGGACACCTACGACCGCCTGTTTTCCGGCTATCACCACACCGTGGCGCAGATTTTGCTGACCGGCAGCGACATCAAAAACGAGCAGCGCCGCAAAAACTTCCATAACACGCTCTTCCGCCTGCTGGAGCTGGGCGTTCTGCCGGTCATCAACGAAAACGACACCATCGCCACTGAGGAGATCGTCATCGGCGACAACGACACGCTAGGCGCGGTCGTGGCGGTCAGCGCGAGTGCGGATCTGCTGATCCTGCTGTCGGACATCGACGGCCTGTACACCGGCGATCCGCACACCGACCTGAACGCGACGCTCATCGGTGAGGTGCGTGAGATCACGCCGGACATTCTGGCGCTGGGCGGCGGCAGCGTATCCGGCCTCGGCACGGGCGGCATGACGACGAAGCTCAACGCCGCGAAGCTCGCGACGGAAGCAGGCTGCGACATGGTCATCGCCAACGGCGACCGGCCGGAAAATCTCTACGCGATCGTGGAAGGTCAGCGCATCGGAACGCGCTTTCTGGGGAGGAAACCGACATGACGACACTGGAACTGATGCAGTCGGCCAAGGCTGCCGCGCCGCTGCTTGCCGCTGCGGACAGCGCTCAGAAGAACACGGCGCTTCTTACCATGGCCGAGGCCATCTGGCGGCACACGGAGGACATTCTCGCGGCGAACGCCGAGGATATGGCCGCCGCCAGGGGAAAGATCAGCGATGTGATGCTCGACCGTCTGCTTTTGACCAGATCCCGCATTGCGGCAATGGCCGACGGCCTGCGCGCCGTGGCCACCCTGCCAGACCCCGTGGGAGAAATCCTTGCGCGGGAAGAGCGGCCGAACGGCCTTGTGATCGAAAAAACGGCGGTGCCGCTGGGCGTGATCGCCATCATCTACGAAAGCCGCCCGAATGTCACCTCGGACGCGGCGGCGCTGTGCATCAAAAGCGGCAACGCCTGCATCCTGCGCTGCGGGAAAGAAGCGTGGCGTTCCGCCGCCGCCGTCACCCATGCGCTGCGCGAGGGACTGACGCAGGCGGAGCTGCCGGAGGAGCTGGTTTCTCTTGTCGAGGACACCTCGCGCGAGAGCGCCGTGGAGCTGATGCACGGTGTGGGCTACATTGATCTGCTGATTCCCCGCGGCGGCGCGGGGCTCATCCGCACCTGCACCGAGCAGGCGAAGGTGCCCTGCATCCAGACCGGCACCGGCATCTGCCATGTCTATGTCGACCGCGCGGCCGACCCCTACATGGCTCTGAATATCATCGAAAATGCCAAGGCCAGCCGTCCCTCGGTCTGCAACGCCGAGGAGGTCTGCCTCGTCCACCGGGACATCGCGGAAGCCTTCCTGCCCGCGCTGAAGCAGGCGCTGACGGATGCGCGCATCGCGGCGGGCAAGCCCCCCGTGGAGCTGCGCACCGACGAGGAGGCTTACCGCATCATCGGCGGGACGCCCGCCGGCGCGCGGGACTTCGACACGGAATTTCTGGACTATATCCTTGCAATCAAGGTCGTCGGCAGTGTGCAGGAGGCGATTGCCCACATCGCGGCGCACTCCACCGGACACAGTGAGGCGATCATCACCTCGGATAAGGCCGCAGCGGACGCCTTCGTGCGCGGTGTGGACAGTGCGGCGGTCTATGTCAACGCCTCCACGCGCTTCACCGACGGCGGCGAATTCGGCCTCGGCTGCGAGATGGGCATCTCCACGCAGAAGCTGCACGCCCGCGGCCCGATGGGGCTGCGCGAGCTGACGACCTATAAATATATCATTCACGGAAACGGGCAGATCCGTTGAGGAGGAACAGGCAATGATCGCTTTTATCGGCGTAGGAAATATGGGCGGCACGCTGGCTCGCGCCGCAGTCAAAAGCGTTGGGGCGGAGCAGGTCGTCGTCACCAGCCGCACGCAGGAAAAGGCGCAGCGCTTCGCCGCCTCCTGCGGTTGTGCGGCAGTCACGAACACGGAAGCGGCAGAACGCGCCCGGTATCTCTTCCTCGGCGTCAAGCCGCAGATGATGCGGG
>UQWH01000051.1 GCA_900544705.1 uncultured Eubacteriales bacterium
GCAGCGATCAAAATTGCAAAATAATACTACAAATATTGATTTTGCAATTTTGTGGTCAGCATGTCAAAAAAGTCCTTTTGGACTTTTTTGACATGCTGACCACCGGAACGGTGGTTATCCTCACGTGTTCAGCCCGAAATGACGGACGATCTCCTCCGCGGAGCGGACACCGCTGAGCTGCGTTTCCACCCGGCCGCCGTTCAGAAGGACGAGCGTCGGGACGCTCATGATCCGGAAGCGCTGCGCGAGCAGCGGCTCGGCATCGACATCCGTCTTGCAGAATTTACACGTGCCGCCATATTGTGCGGCCAGCGCCTCTACCGTGGGCGCGAGCGCCTTGCAGGGGCCGCACCATGCCGCATAGAAGTCGATCAGCACCGGCCTGTCAGCGCGCTCGACCTCTGCGGCGTAGTTTTCTTCCGTAAGAACCGTAATATTCATTGGAAATCCCATCCTTTCTTCTGCACATAATATGCGCGATCTGTGTCGTTTTATCCGTCGGCCGATTGACAGTTTCCGGGGAATATGGTATACTTTGAGCAGTACTGAAAAGAAAGGAACGATACGTTCATGGATATCCAGAAACTGATCGAAGAAGTCACGCAGGAGGTCGCAGAGGCGCCCCGCGCGCCGGAGCCTATGGCCGACAGCTTTGCGCCGGCGGATATGCCCAAGTATATCGACCACACCTATCTGAAGCCGCAGGCCAGTCTGGAGGACATCCGCCGCATCTGCGACGAGGCGAAGAAGTTCAAGACCGCCAGCGTCTGCGTCAACCCGTCTTATATTGAATTTGTCGCCCAGCAGCTCGCCGGCACCGACGTTACGCCCTGCTGCGTCGTCGCGTTCCCGCTCGGCGCCTGTACGCCGGAGGTCAAGGCGTTTGAGGCCTTTGACGCCGTGCAGCACGGTGCGCGCGAGGTGGACATGGTCATCAACATTGGCGCGGTCAAGTCCGGCGACTGGAAGCTCGTCAAGCGCGACATCGAAGCCGTGGTCAATGCGGTCAAGGGCCGCGCAAAGGTCAAGGTCATCATTGAGACCTGCCTGCTGACCGACGAGGAGAAGGTCAAGGCCTGCGCAGTCGCCAAGCTGGCGGGCGCGGACTTCGTCAAGACCTCCACCGGCTTCTCCACCGGCGGCGCGAAGGTCGAGGACATCCGTCTGATGCGCGAAACGGTCGGCCCGGAACTGGGCGTCAAGGCCTCCGGCGGCATCCACAGCTATGAGGAAGCGGTCGCCATGCTCAAGGCCGGCGCAAGCCGTCTGGGCGCAAGCGCCACCCTCAAGATCATGGAAGGCTGAGCAGAATTTACAAAAAAGAGGACGTGTTTTCACGTCCTCTTTTTTTACAGAAATCTGGAAAGAAACTCTCGCGTTTTGGCCTGCTGCGGATGGGAGAAGAGCGCCTCCGGTGCGCCGGATTCACAGATCAGGCCCTCGTCCATAAAGACGACATTGGTAGAAACGTCCCGCGCGAAGGCCATTTCATGCGTGACGACGAGCATGGTCAGCCCCTCCTGCGCAAGCTCCCGCATGACGTTCAGAACCTCGCCGACCATCTGCGGGTCAAGCGCGCTGGTCGGCTCGTCGAAGAGCAGGACCTCCGGTTCCATCGCCAGCGCGCGGGCGATGGCCACGCGCTGCTTCTGCCCGCCGGAGAGCTGTGCGGGCTTAGCGTGGATGTAGGGCGCCATGCCGACCTTGGTCAGGTACTTCATGGCGACTTCCTCGGCCTCGCGGCGGCTGCGCTTCAGAACGGACATCTGTCCGGTGACGCAGTTGTTCAGCGCCGTCATGTTGTTAAAAAGATTGAAGCTCTGAAAAACCATGCCGACCTTGGTGCGGTACTTGGCAAGATCAAGGTCGCGGCTCGTGATGTCCTTGCCGTGGTAGAGGATCTGCCCGGCGGTCGGGGCTTCCAGCAAATTGATGCAGCGCAGCATCGTGCTCTTGCCGGAGCCGGAGGCGCCGATGATGCTCAGCACCTCGCCCTTTTCCACGCTCAGGCTGATGTCACGCAGAACCTGATGCGTTCCAAACTGCTTTTGCAGATGGATCAGCTCGATTACCTTTTCAGCCATGTTGTTCGTCCTCCCTGCGGATGTGAATCTCGGCATTGCTGTCGCTCTGCGAGCCGAAGATGGTGTAGCTGCCCTTGCCATCCAGCTTCTTCTCCACGAGGCGCAGCAGGCGCGTGACGGCAAAGGTCAGGATGAAATACAGCACGCAGACGACCAGATAGGTCTGGAAGGTCTGAAAATTCTGCCGCTTGATGATGCCGGCGAAGTAATAAAGCTCCGTCACACCGATGACGTTCAGCACGGAGGTGTCCTTGATGTTGATGACAAACTCGTTGCTGACCGAGGGCAGAATGTTGCGCAGTACCTGCGGCAGGATGACCTTGCGCATGGTCTGGCCGTGGGTCATGCCGATGGACAGCGCGCCCTCAAACTGGCCGCGGTCGATGGAGATGATGCCGCCGCGGACGATCTCGGCCATGTATGCGCCTGTGTTGATCGACACGATCAGGATGCCGGAGGGGAGCAGCGGCAGTGTGCTGCCGCCGGTCGCAAAGGCGTAGCCCCAGTAGATGACCATGGCCTGCACCATCATGGGCGTGCCGCGGAAAATTTCCACATAGCAGGCGATCAGGCCGTTCAGCAGTCTGCGCAGAAAGCGCACAAAGCCGTGCACCGGCAGCGGCGCGGTGCGCACGACGCCGGTCAGCAGGCCGATGGCCAGACCGGCCAGTGTGCCGGTCAGGGCGATGAGCATGGTGTTGCCGATGCCCTGCAAAAGCTGGGGGGAATACTTCAGAAAAATCTGAAGAACATCATTCAGAAAGCTCATATTTTCCTCCGATTACTTGCGGATGATGACGACCAGATTGGATTCGTAATAGGTCTGCGTGAAGTCGATCTCCGCTTCGCGCTCCGCGGTGGGGCTCATGCCGGCGATGATCGCGTCGATCGAACCGGATTCCAGCGCGGGCAGGAGGGAGTCCCAATTGATGGAGTAGATCTCCAGCGCGAGGCCGAGCTTGTTTGCGACGTACTGCGCGACCTGCACGTCGTAGCCGTTGGCATACAGGCCGTTCTTGCCCTCGCCGCTGATCGGGACGCAGCCGGGCGTCGTGCCGTCCATATCCGTCCAGTTGTAGGGCTCGTAGGCGCACTCCATGCCGACTCTCAGGGTGCCGGTGGGATTTGCGGGCGCCTCGCTTTGCAGGGCGAAGGCGTCGATCTCCTGCCCGGCAGAGATCGCGACGATCTGCTCCATCAGCTCCTTGCGCTGGGCATCGGTGATGGTGTCGAGCACGGCGTTGATCTCGTCGCGCATGGGCGAGCCGTCCTTCAGGCCGATGGCGATGCCGACGTCCGCCGCGGTTGCGGTGAAGCCGGTGTCGTTGTTGACCAGGGGAATGTAGGTCAGGGTGTCGTCTGCGCCGCAGACGGAAAGGGCCGTCGGCTCTTCCGCGATGTAGCCGTCGATCGCGCCGCTCTTGAGCGCGGTGAGAAGGTCGGAGAACTCCGGATAGGTGGAAGCCTGCACGTCCTCGATCTGGCTGAGGGCCGTTTCGTGGAAGGTGCCGCTCTGCGCGGCGATCTTCGCGCCCTTCAGGTCTGCGAGGGACTTGGCGTTCTTCAGATCGACGGAGCTGCCGCCGCCGCAGCCGGTGAAGAGGGCGGCGCAGAGCGCGAGGGTAAGCAGTACGGTGATCATTCTTGTCATGGTTGTCATTTGAATTCGCTCCTTTTGCATAATAATAAGCCTGCGACCCGAAACGGTATCGCAGGCTTAAAGAGAAGAAACTCCGAATTTGCCTTTGATAGCGCTCCACATCCGAAAATGTGACAGTCCAGCGTCTGTTCGACGCAGTCCCAGCAGCCCTACGGCGGCAACCGTAACGCAACTTCGGCGGATTTGCCTTTCGCCCATGAACGCTTGCCGGCGTATTCCATGGGGTAATCATCGCATCCGCGACCTCTATCAGGTGCTGTCTTATTTTTTCTCTATTGTACACCGGGCAGGCGCGCTTGTCAATGCCTGCGCGAATATTTATTCAGAAAAAAGTCAGCTTTTACCGTCCAACGGTGTCCGGACTGTCGGCCTGCGCCGGATCGCGGCGCCCACGCCGTGCGCTTAGAGCACACAAAAATGGATGAAACGGTGCAGCAATTCAGCGGCGGTGACAGACGCCAAGCTGATAGAAGGCCACGGCGCTGGCGGCGGCGACGTTCAGTGAGTCCACGCCGTGCATCATGGGGATGCGGACGGTATAATCGCAGGCTGCGATGGTCTGCGGGGCAAGTCCGTCGCCCTCCGTACCGAGCACGACGGCGAGCTTTTCCTCGGCTTCCAATCGCGGGTCCGCAATGTGCAGGGAATCGTCACGCAGTGCCATGGCAGCGGTGCGGAAACCGTGATCGTGCAGAAAATCCGTCCACCGCTCGGGCAGATAGGCCCACGGCGCCTGAAAGACTGTGCCCATGCTCACACGCAGCGCGCGGCGGTAGAGGGGGTCGCTCCCTGCGCTGGTCAGCAGAACGGCTTCCATGCCGAGCGCGGCGGCGGAGCGGAAGATGGCGCCCAGATTGGTGGGGTTCATGACGTTTTCCAGCACGGCGATGCGGCGGGCGTTTTTGCAGACCGATTCCGGCGTGGGAAGCTGCGGCCGCCGCATGGCGCAGAGCATCCCACGCGTCAGATGGAAGCCCGTGATCTGTGTCAGCACGTCCAGCTCCGACACGTAGACCGGGACGCCGGGGCAGCGCGCCAGAGTTTCTCTCGCCTTTCCGTCCACGTGCTTGCGCTCCATCAGAAAGGAGACCGGCACACAGCCGGCGTCCAGCGCACGCCCGATGACCAGCGGGCTTTCTGCGATGAACAGCGCATTGGCCGGGTCGGCGCGGTTGACGAGCTGATTTTCTGTCAGTCGTGCGTAGACATCCAGCTCCGGCGCCGCAAAATCTGTGATCTCAAAAATCTGGGACATTCCTTGATTCCTCCGATTCCGTTTCCTTTATTATAATAAAGTCTGACGAAAAAAGCAAATACAACATACGGCACCTTGAGAAAAAGAAAAGTTGCTGTTGACTTTTCAACAAAATCCTGTTATATATGTGTGTGTACTATAGACAGGGAGTGCGGATATGAAGAGAATTCTATGTCATGTAAAACAGTACACAGTTATTATCCTGTGCGCGATCTTACTTGGTGTCAGTTATCATCTTTTTATTTTTCCAAACCAGTTTGCGCCGGCGGGCATCCCAGGTATTGCGACAATTATTCAGTATCTGTTTGATTTCAAGGTTGGATATATGAATATCATTGTGAATATCCCGCTGCTGCTTCTGACTTTTTTCATCATCGGTCGAAAATATACCGTCCGCTCGGCGGTGTTCTCGGCGGTGTTTTCGGTTGTTCTGCTGCTGATGTACCGGCTGCCGCTGGAGCCGTATATCTATGTGACCGCCAACGGAACGAGCAAAATCCTCGCACCTGTGGCGGCGGGCGTGATTAGCGGTTTCTGCTATGGCTGCGTGATGCGCTTGGGCGGCAGCACCGGCGGTACCGATCTGGTTGCCGCACTGATCCATCACAAATATCCGGAATACAACCTCGTGTGGGTCATTTTCGGCATCAACGCCGTTGTTGCGGGGATCTCCTATGTGGTCTACGACTTCAAGATTGAGCCGGTCATTTTGTGCCTGGTCTACTGCTTTATCTCCGGCCGCGTCAGCGATGCGATGCTCAAGGGCTTCAAGGAAGCGGTCAAGTTTGAGATCATCACCGACCAGCCGGACGAGCTGGCGGACGCTTTGATGAAGCGCCTGAGGCACGGTGTGACGGAGGTCCCGGCCATCGGCGGATTCACGCACCAGAACAAGACCATGCTGATCTGCGTCATCAATAAACACCAGATCGTCGAATTCCAGCGCGTGATGCAGCGCTTCCCCAATTCCTTTGCGTATCTTTCCAGCGTCAAGGAAACGATGGGAAACTTCAAGAAAATCAAACACTGATACATAGAAAGGGCGTTCCGGTCGCGCCGGAGCGCCCCAGTTTGTCTAAAAACCACTCAGCCAAAGTATTCGGAGGGAAGGAAAGAGTGAAAGGGAACCGTCAGGGTTCCCTTTCGCGTTCAATAGCCCGCCGCAGCGAGCAAGATTGCAAAATAATACTACAACTTTTAATTTTGCAATTTTGCTGTCAGCTTGGCGAAAAAGTCCATTTGGACTTTTTCGCCAAGCTGGGGCGTTCCGGTCGCGCCGGAGCGCCCTCTGCGAAAAAATATCCCGGCTGCAAGTGCAGCCGGGTTTCGTTTTATCCGATGCCGGGGATCAGCAGGATCGCGGTACCAAAATAAATCAGCAGCGACAGCGCATCCACGATCGTTGTGATGAAAGGACTTGCCATGACCGCCGGGTCAAAGCCGACCTTTTTAGCCAGCATTGGCAGCGAACAGCCGATGACCTTGGCAACCAGTACGGTCAGCGCCATGGTGATGCAAACAACCAACGCAACCATGATGGAAACGTCCTCGTTTCCCATCAGCAGGCGATCGACCAGCAGGATTTTCAGGAAGCAAGCGGCAGCCAGTGCGACGCCGCAGAGCACCGCCGTGCGGATCTCTTTCCAGATCACCCGGCCAATGTCCGAAAAGCTCAGCTCGCCCAGCGACAGCGCGCGGATGACCGTGACCGAGGACTGGGAGCCGGAGTTGCCGCCGGTGTCCATCAGCATGGGGATGAAGGCCGTCAGCGCGACCTGCGCGGCCAGCGCGTGCTCAAATTTGGTGATGATCAGGCCGGTGAAGGTGGCCGAGACCATCAGGAGCATCAGCCACGGGATGCGGTGCTTGAACAGATCAAAGGTCGTCGAACGCAGGTAGGTCTTGTCCGACGGCGTCATGCCGCCCATGATCTCCATGTCCTCCGTGGCCTCGTCTTCCATGACGTCCATGGCGTCGTCGAAGGTGACGATACCGACCATGCGGTTCTCACCGTCCACGACGGGCAGGGCGAGGAAATTATACTTTGAGAGCATCCGCGCGACTTCTTCCTGGTCGGTCTGGGTGCTGACGGAGATGACGTTCGTTTCCATCAGCTCGCCGATCTCCATGCTGTCGTCCTGCGCCAGCAGTAAGTCCTTGACCGTGACCAGACCCAGAAGCAGGCGGTCGCGCGTGACATAGCAGGTGTAAATGGTTTCCTTGTCCACGCCCGTCCGGCGAATGCGGAGGATGGATTCCTCCACCGTCATATCGGGGCGCAGGGAAACATATTCCGTCGTCATGATGGAACCGGCGGAATTCTCCGGATAGCGCAGGATCTCGTTGATGTCCTTGCGCATCTGCGGGTCCGCCTGAGAGAGAATACGCCGCACCACATTGGCCGGCATTTCCTCAACGATGTCCACCGCATCGTCCACGTAGAGCTCGTCGACGACCTCGCGCAGCTCGGAATCGGAGAAGCCGCGGATCAGCAGCTCCTGCGCGTCCGGCTCCATTTCCACGAAGGTTTCCGCGGCCAGCTCCTTCGGCAGCAGCCGGAACAGCAATGGAAGGCGCTCTTCCTCCATGGAGTCGAAAACGGAGGCGATGTCCGCCGGATTCATCGTGATCAGAATATCGCGGATCGTCGGATACTTCTTTTCGGCCAAAAGCGCGTCCAGCGTGCTTTCGACCGTGACGTTATGTTCTGCCATCGGTCTTTTCCTCCTGATACATAATTTGTCAGAGATTCGGAAGCAGACACGGCAGCCAAAGACGGATCAGGAACGTCCTGCGCGGACGCAGAGGCGTCCCCTTCGACCTCGGCCTATCGGTGTGCCGTTATTACTCCCAGCGTCCATGACGTTCCCACCTTTCTTGGATTAGTTTTGATAAAGTCCACTACATATCTTATGTTATTTCGGGCATTTTGTCAACCCGGAAAAGAAAAATCGGAGCGGATGGGAAAACTGCTTCCGCTTCTTTGCGGAATGTGATAAAATACGGAGGAATGATGAAAACAGTGAGGAAACCGAAATGAACACAGAAAAGTTATATTACACACAGCCGAAGTGCCGCGAAGTGCAGGCGCGGGTCATGGCGTGCAGTCAAACGCTCCGCAGCTGGGAGATCCTGCTTGACCGGACGATCTTCTATCCGGAGGGCGGCGGACAGCCCTGCGACCTCGGCACGATCGCCGGTGCGCGGGTGCTGGAGGTACACGAGCGCGGCGGAGAGATCGTACATCTGTGCGATGCGCCGCTGGAGCCGGGCAGCGAGGTCCTCTGCCGCATCGACTGGGCGCGCCGCTTTGACCTGACGCAGCAGCATTCGGGCGAGCATCTGGTTTCCGGCATTGTCCACGCGCGCTTTGGCTATGAAAACGTCGGGTTTCATATGGGAAGCGAGGTCATCACTATCGATTTCAGCGGGGAACTGACGCAGGAACAGCTTGCGCAGGTCGAGCGCGCGGCGAACGAAGCGGTCTGGGCGAATCTCCCGGTAAAGATCTGGTATCCGGAGCCGGAGGACCTGAAACGCCTGCCCTACCGCAGCAAGAAGGAGCTGATCGGTGCGGTGCGGCTGGTGCAGTTCGGAGAGATCGACCTGTGCGCCTGCTGCGGAACGCATGTGGAAGCGACGGGCGAGATCGGCCTGATCAAGCTGCTGTCCACGGTGCGCTTTCACAGCGGCTCGCGCGTAGAGCTGCTGTGCGGCGGCCGCGCGCTGGACTACCTGAACCGGGTGTTTGCACAGAACCGGGAGATCTCCGGCCTGCTCTCTGCCAAGCCGTTGGAAACGGCGGAGGCGGCCCACCGCCTGTGCGCCGAGGCGGAGCAGCGGAAATTCCGCCTGAACCAGACGGAAAATGCGCTCTTTGCCCTGCGCGCCGAAGCGCTGCGCGGCAAGGGGGACGTGCTTCTGATCGAGGAGCCGATGCAGCCAGACGCGGTGCGGCGGCTGGCGGACGCGGTGATGCAGACCTGTGGCGGGAGGTGCGCCGTGTTCGCCGGAGAGGGCGAGGCGTATAAATACGCGGTCGCGCAGAAGGACGGCGATGTGCGCGCGCTGGTGAAGGAGCTGAACGCCGCGCTTTCCGGCCGCGGCGGAGGCAAGCCTGCGTTTGCGCAGGGCTCTGTTTCCGCGAACCGGGTGCAGATCGAGGCCTTTTTTTACTCGTATTTTGGAAAATAAAATTTGCAGTAGGCCTTGCCGCCTTCCAGCGTTGTGCCGGAGAGCAGCGCCAGCTCGGATACCATTACGAACGTAAAACCCCGGGCTTCCAGCGTGTCGATGATGCGCAGCGCGGCCTCCACGCTGGAGACGTGCATATCGTGAAGCAGGATGATGTCGCCGTTTCCGGCGCGTCTGGTGACGAAATTCACCACCGTATCAACGGGGCGGTCGCGCCAGTCCTCCGGGTCGATGGACCAGAGCACCACGGGCGCCTCCGCGCAGACGGAGCTGGCGAGCACATCCGGATCATAGAGCCCGCCCGGCGGCCGCAGAAGATGCGGCGTCTGCCCTGTGACGGCGGAAATGGTTTCTTCGGCTTTGCGCAGGTCGGCGCAGACGGCCTCCGCGCTCATGTGGGTGAAGAATTCGTGCCGGTCGCTGTGGCTGCCGATCTCGTGCCCCTCCTGCGCGATGCGCGCGGCAAGCGCAGGGTACTGCTCGACGCGGTAGCCGCAGAGGAAAAAGGTGGCGTGCACCTCCCGCGCGGCCAGACCGTCGAGCAGACGCTCGGTGCAGCGCCCGGACGGGCCGTCGTCAAAGGTCAATGCAATGTATTTCTGCGGCGCTTCGGCGTGCGCGGCGGGGCAGAGAAGTGCGCACAGCGCCAGAGCGGCCAGGAAACGTCTCATGTGATCGCCCCTTTCCGGGTTAGTATGTGCGTCCGGCGTCGGTCAGACGGTGAAAATTTTTGGAAATTTCGGAGAAAATGTTATGATAGAATTACGCTGTCCCGTCTGCGGAGAACATTTGCAGCAAAATGAAAAAACGTGGCGCTGCGAACGGGGCCACACCTTTGATGTGGCGAGGCAAGGCTATGTAAACTTACTGCCGGTGACACAGAAGCATTCTCTGCATCCGGGAGATACGAAGGAGCAGGTCGCCGCGCGGCGGGATTTTCTGGACGGCGGCTATTATATGCCGATCGTGCAGACGCTCGCGGCGATGCTGCGGGAATACTGTCCGGACTGCCAAGCCGTGCTGGATGTCGGCTGCGGCGAGGGATATTATCTTTCCAAGCTGCCGCAGATCCCGCAGCGCTGGGGGATCGACGTGTCCAAGGAGGCGGTGCGCCATGCAGCCGCGCGGGAGAAAAATGCGCAATTTCTGGTCGCGACGGCCTCGCATCTTCCCTTTGCGGAGGCGTCCTTTGACGCGCTTTTGTCCATGTTTGCGCTGACGATGCCGGAGGAGTTCTCCCGCGTGCTGAAAGCGGACGGCATTTTTATTCAGGTTCTGGCGGGCGAGCATCACCTGCCGCACCTGAAATCGCTGATCTACCCTGAGCAGAAGGAAAAAGAGAAGCTGCTGCATCCGCAGCTGCCGGGCTTTAAGCTCCTTCACAGCCGGACGCTGGAATTTCATTTTGCACTGACGGAGCCGCAGCAGGTGAAGAACCTTCTGTATATGACCCCGCATGTCTGGCGCATTACCAAGCAGGGCGCCGAGCGCCTGATGCAGGTGCAGCGGCTGGAGGATGATGCGCAGGTCGTATTCAATGTCTATGCTGGACATTCCGGTGCAAATCTGTTAAAATAATACCAATCTGATTTTTTGGAGTTTTCTATGCTGGAGAAGCTGAAACTGGTCGAGGAAAAGTATCTGGAATTGTGTGCCCGCGCCGAACAGCCGGATTTTTATGCCGATCCCAAGCGCGCCGCGGCCTATCTGAAAGAGCAAAAAGAGCTGGAGCCGGTCGTCACGGCCTTTCGCGCCTATCGCCGCGCCCGGCAAGATATGCTCGACGCCTCTGAATTGATGGCCGGACAGGCCGACGCAGAGCTGAAAGCGCTGTGTCAGGAGGAGTATGCCGCGGCGAAAAAGCGCAGCGAGGAATTGGAGCAGGAGCTGAAAATTCTCCTGCTGCCGCACGATCCCAATGACGACAAGAGCGTCATCATGGAGATCCGCGGCGGTGTCGGCGGTGAGGAAAGCGCGCTGTTTGCGCATAGCCTGTTCCGGATGTATTCGCTCTACGCCGCCTCCAAAGGCTGGACGATCGAGCTGCTCAACTACAGCGAGACGGAGCTTGGCGGCATCAAGGAGGCGGATTTCGTCGTCAACGGCGCGGGCGCTTATTCCCGGCTGAAGTTTGAATCCGGCGTTCACCGCGTGCAGCGCGTGCCGGAAACGGAGTCGGGCGGGCGTGTGCATACCTCTACGGCTACGGTCGCGGTGCTCCCGGAGATGGAGGAGGCAGACGTGAGCATCCGCCCGGAGGACATCGAAATGCAGGTCTACCGCTCCTCCGGCGCGGGCGGCCAGCACATCAACAAGACCTCCTCCGCCGTGCGCCTGATCCACAAGCCGACCGGCATCGTCGTGTCCTGCCAGGAGGAGCGAAGCCAGTTCCAGAACCGCGAAAAGTGCATGATGATGCTCTCCTCCAAGCTCTACCAGATGGAGCAGGAGCGCATTGAATCCGCGGTTTCCTCCGAGCGTAGAAGTCAGGTGGGCAGCGGCATGAGAAACGAAAAGATCCGCACCTACAATTTCCCGCAGAGCCGCGTTACCGATCACCGCATCGGTTTGACGCTCTATAAAATCGACGCCGTAATGAACGGCGCGCTTGATGAGATCATCGACGCGCTGATCGCGGCAGATCAGGCGGACAAGCTCCGCAGAAGTGAAAGTGAGAAGCAATGAAAACCTTGATGCTTTCGACGGAAAAACAAGAGGACATCGCGCTGGCGGCGGAGCTGATCCGCGAGGGAAAGCTCGTCGCCATCCCGACGGAAACGGTCTATGGTCTCGGCGCAAACGGCCTGAACCCGGATGCCGTCCTCCACATTTTTGAGGCCAAGGGGCGTCCGCAGGACAACCCCTTGATCCTGCATATTTCCGAGCCGTGCGAGATGGAGAACATCTGCCACGACATTCCGCAGGCGGCGTGGCTGCTGGCGGAGCATTTCTGGCCCGGACCTCTCACCATAGTGCTGCCCGTGCGTGACTGTGTGCCCAAGCGCACGACGGCAGGGCTGGACACCGTCGCGGTGCGCTGCCCCAAGACGGCGGCGACGCGCGAGCTCATCCGGCTGGCGGGCGTCCCCATTGCCGCGCCGTCGGCGAACCGCTCCGGCAAGCCCTCGACGACCACGGCCGCGCACGTCCTGCACGACATGGACGGCCGCATCGATGCAATTCTGGACGGCGGCCCCTGCGAGGTCGGCGTGGAGTCGACCATCGTCGATCTGACCGGCGAGCGTCCGCGCCTGCTGCGGCCGGGCGGCATTACGCCGGAGGAACTGAAGGCACTTCTGGGCGAATTGGACATTGACCGCGCGGTGCTGGGCCAGATCGCAAACGACGCGGTGGTCCGCGCGCCGGGCATGAAATACAAGCACTATGCGCCCGCCGCGGAGGTCATTATCGTTTCCGGAGAGAGCAGGGCGGCGGCGGACTACATCCACCGGCATTTTGCCGCGGGCGACGCGACACTGTGCTTTGAGGAAGAACTTCCGCTCTACGGCGACTGCAAGCCCACGGCCTATGGCCGTCTGGATGCGCCGCAGACGCTTTCGGCAGGACTCTTTGCCGCGCTGCGCGATCTCGACCGGCCGGAGGTGCGCACGATCTACGCGCGCTGCCCGGAGGGCGGCGGCCTTGCCTATGCCATCGGCAACCGCCTGAAAAAGGCGGCGGGCTTCCACATCGTCAACGCGGAGCAGGAAACATGAAGATTCTTGGCATTACCGGCGGCACGGGCAGCGGCAAGACGACGCTGCTTCGCTGCGTGGAGCGGCGCGGCGGCGTGGTGATCGACTGCGACGCGCTGTATCACGAGCTGCTGCAAAGCGACGCGGCGCTGCTGGAAGGAATTTCCACGCGATTTCCCGGCGTGATCGCGCAGGGCGTGTTGGATCGCAAAAAGCTGGGCAAGCTGGTGTTTGGGGATGCGGCGGCGCTGCGTGACCTGAACCGGATCACCCACGGCGCGGTGTGCCGCGCGGTGCGGGAAAAGCTGGACGCGGCGCGGCGGGACGGAACAGCGCTTGCCGCCGTCGATGCCATTGCGCTGTTTGAAAGCGGCCTTGCGGCTCTGTGCGGCCGGACGGTTGCCGTCACTGCGCCGCGGGAGCAGCGGATCGAGCGCCTGATGCGCCGGGAAGGGATATGCGCCGAATACGCCGCGCAGCGCATCGACGCGCAGAAGCGCGATGACGAATTCTCTCAAATGGCGGACTTTACGCTGGAAAACGCCGGGACCCAGGCGGAATTTGAGGAAAAATGTGAGCAATTTCTGAAAGGAGTTTTTTATATGGACAAGAAGTACGAAGCACTGCGCAAAGAGGTCCTCTTTGCGCCGAAGAACGGCTACGACCGCATCAGTGAGCAGGATCTGGCGGCGATGGAGCCGTACTGCAAGGACTATATCGACTTTATCAGCACGTGCAAGGTCGAACGCGAGGCGGTGGAGTGGACCATCGCGGAGGCGGAGAAGGCGGGCTTCCAGCCGCTGGTTCCCGGTATGCAGCTCAAGCCCGGCGACAAGGTTTATGGCAACAACCATAAGAAGAGCGTGATTTTCGCCGTCATCGGCAAGCAGTCTTTGAACGAGGGCACGCACA
>UQWH01000052.1 GCA_900544705.1 uncultured Eubacteriales bacterium
TCAGATAATCCGAAGCCTCCAGATCATGGCGCTCGGAGAGCGTCTTGACCTTCAGCTGTGAGAAGAAGAGGATGGATTTGCGGCCGTACTTGAAGGCGGCGTTCACCGCGGCATCCACATCCAGCGCGACGTTTGCGTCCGCCGGGGAGATTGTGAGCTGGCCCAGATACTCCAGCGGCTTGCCGTCGGCGTCCAGCGGGGCGTCCTCCGGGGTTTTCTCGGTCGGCTCGGTCGCTTCGGTCTCCGGCTCCGTTTCGGAGGATTCCGGCTCGGTTTCCGAGGATTCCGAGGACTCGGAGGGATCCTGTGTCGCTTCCGTGGCTTCGCTCGGGTCCATCGGCTTGCCGAAGATGTCCACGAGCTGCACATGATCGGGATCATAGGTGGTGGTGTAGAGCGGGAAGCTACGGCCGTAGAGGTCGACTTCCATGGTGTTCTCGCCATAGAGCTTCAGACGCTCGGAGATAGCCTGCTTTGCCTCCTCCTTGGTCATGCCGCCGACGTCCACGCCCGCGACATAGAGGTTGCCGACGATCTTGCCGTCGTCACGCAGCAGAAGGAAGGCGGCGAAAACGCCGACAACCAGAACAACTGCAGCGATGACGCTTACCAGCAGCACGGTTTTTTTGCTGCCGGATTTCTTTTGCGTCCGCTGCGGCTTTTTTTCAAATTTGCCCATTGATTTTCTCCTTTGTATCTTATCGCCAGAAGGCGATTGCTTGCAATCTACACATATTATATCGAAAAAAAACCAAAAAGCAACAACGTTTTCGTAACTAACTTATGTCATTTCTGTCAATTCAAAAAAATTGTCTTATTTTGCAGACTGCATGAAATTCAGGAACTGCTGCGCCGCCGCCAGCGGATTCTCCCCGGCGGCGAGATTCAGCGTCAGCAGGGGCTTTTCCGCGTTCGGCGAGAAGAATACGCGCTTTTTGTATTCCGGTGCGCCGCAGACCGCCGCGACGGATTCCAGCGTGAACTGCGCGTAGGTGAAGCGCAGTGTCCGGCCCTTCTGGGAGATGTCGCAGATGCCGAGAGACGCAGCTTTCGCGCGCAGCAGCGCGATGGCGATCAGGTTCATCACGCCCTTCGGGGGATCACCGTAGCGATCGACGATCTCGTCGAGCAGCTCGTCGGCGTCCTCCTGCGAGCGCACGGCCGCCATGCGGCGGTAGAGATCCATCCGCTGCTCGCCGGAGGGAACGTACTGCTTGTCGATGTTGGCCGTCACGTCCAGATCGGCGGTGCAGGCGACCTCCTCGGCGGGCTTTTCGCCGCGCTCCTCAAGAACGGCCTCTTCCAGCAGCTTCAGATAGAGGTCATAGCCCACGGAGAGCATATGACCGGACTGCGCCGAGCCGAGCAGATTGCCCGCACCGCGAATTTCAAGGTCGCGCATGGCGATCTTGAAGCCGGAGCCGAACTCGGCGTAGTCGCGGATGGCGTTCAGGCGCTTCTCCGCGACCTCGGTCAGAACCTTGCCGCGCCGGAAGGTGAGATAGGCATAGGCGTGGCGGCTGCTGCGGCCGACGCGCCCGCGAATCTGGTGCAGCTGGGCAAGGCCGAGCTTGTCGGCGTCCTCAATGATGAGAGTGTTGACGTTCGGAATGTCGATGCCGGTTTCAATGATGGTCGTGCAGACGAGAATCTGCACCTCTCCCTCGTCCATGCGCTGCATGACGTCGCTCAGCTCCTCCTCGGACATCTTGCCGTGCGCCACGGCGATGGAAGCGTCCGGCAGCGCTTTTTTGATGCGCGCGGCACACTGTGCGATGGTTTCCACGCGGTTGTGCAGATAATAGACCTGACCACCGCGCTCCAGCTCGCGCCGCATGGCGTCGATCAGCACCGGCTCGGCATATTCCAGCACGAAGGTCTGCACGGGATAGCGGTCGTGCGGCGGCTCCTCGATCGTGGACATATCGCGCAGGCCGGACAGAGCCATATTCAGCGTGCGGGGGATGGGCGTTGCCGACAGGGTCAGAACGTCCACACCGCGGGAAAGCTCCTTGAGCTTTTCCTTGTGTGTCACACCGAAGCGCTGCTCCTCGTCCACGATCAGAAGGCCGAGATCCTTGAAGGCGACGTCCTTTTGCAGCAGCTTGTGCGTGCCGACGACGAGGTCGAGCATCCCGGAGCGCAGATCGGCCAGCGTTTTGCGCTGCTGCGCGGGGGTGGAGAAGCGGGAGAGCATGCCGATGTGCACCGGGAAGCCCCGGAAGCGGCTGACGGCGGTGGTGTAATGCTGCTGCGCCAGAACGGTGGTCGGCACCAGGATCGCTACCTGCTTGCCGTCGAGGATGGCCTTCATCGCCGCGCGGAGCGCGACCTCGGTCTTGCCGAAGCCGACGTCGCCGCACAGCAGGCGGTCCATGGGCTGGGGCGATTCCATGTCGCTTTTGATCTCGTCGATGCAGCGCAGCTGGTCGTCTGTTTCGGCATAGGGAAAGTTTTCCTCAAATTCCGCCTGCCACGGCGTGTCGGCGGCAAAGGCGTAGCCCATGCGCCGCTTGCGCTCGGCATAAAGCTGGATGAGGTCGGCGGCCAGATCCTTGGCGGCGGATTTTGCCTTTGCCTTGGTTTTCTGCCACTGGTCGCCGCCGAGCTTATTGAGCTTGACGGGTGTGTCCTCGCCGCCGCCGATGTATTTGGAGATCAGGTCGAGCTGTGTGGCGGGGACATAGAGCGTGTCGCTGCCCTGATAGGCGATTTTGACATAGTCCTTGACAACACCGTCGATCTTCATCTGCTCCATGCAGACGTAGCGGCCGATGCCGTGGTATTCATGCACGATCAGGTCGCCCGGCGTCAGGTCGGTGAAGGAATCGAGCTTCTGGCGGTTCGTGGCCTTGGCGCGGTGCTTGCGCGGCTTGCGTTCGCCCGCGGAGAGCAGCTGCCCCTCCGTCAGGATGGCGAAATGCAGGTCGGGATATTCCATGCCGAAGGGCAGCGCGCCGTCGGTGAGCAGGATCTGCCCCGGCTGCGGCAGCTTCGTCAGAGGGAAGGCGAGAAAGGCCGAGAGCTTCTTTTCGCGAAGCTGCTGGGCAAGAATCTCTCCGCGGCGGCGGTTGCCGCACAGAACGAGAGAGGAAAACTCGTTTTTCTGGTAGAATTGCAGGTCGGCTGCCGCCGCGTCCAGATTGCCGCCATAGGAGGGAAGCTGCTTGGCCGTGATGCTGACGAGCGTCTTGGGCTGCAAGCCCTGCGGATAAGAGGCGGCGAGGAAGGAGTCGAAAAACGCGGCCGCGCGGCCTTCAAAGCGGCTGCACAGGCTCTCCCAGTCCGCGGAGAATTCGCACAGCTCCCCACAGAGGATGCCCGATTGCAGCAGGCTGTCGAGCATCATGCCCTGCTCCTCGGCCTGACGCTGCGCGGTGCGGCGCAGGTTGCCATGGTCGCAGAAAAAGATCATGCTTTCCGCCGGGATGTAGTCCGCGGCGCAGGCAAATTCCGGATAGATCAGGGCAAGATAACGGTCGGCGGCGGAGAAGCTGGCCTCGCCGCGCAGCAGCTCCGCGTCGGCGGCGAGCGTTTTGATCAGCGCCTCGTTGGGGACCTTGCGGCGCTTCTGCCGCGCGCAGAGCGCGTCAAGCTCGTCCGCAAGACCGGCCGCGCCCTGCGGATGCAGCTGCGGCAGTGTTTCCGCGACGGGCAGCAGTACCAGCTCGTCCGTATTTTCCGTGCGGCGCTGAGTGACGAGGTCGAAAAAGCCCATGGCGTCCACCTCGTCGCCGAAGAATTCGACGCGGACGGGCTGATCATAGGCGGGAGAATAAACGTCCAGAATTCCGCCGCGGACGGAGAACTGCCCCACGCCCTCGACCAGCGCGCAGCGGGTATAGCCGGAGCGCACCAGACGGGCCGACAGTTCCTCCGGCGGGCAGGCCGCGCCGGGCTTCAGCGTCAGCGCGGAGGAAAACAGCAGAGATTTCGGCATGGTGCGCAGGGCGAGCGCTTCCCATGTGACGATCTGCACGGGCGTCGCGCCGCGCGCAAGGTCGTAGAGCTGGCGCAGGCGTTTGTGCTCCCAGCCGCGCGAGATCGCGGAGGCGTTGTAGAAGGTCAGATCGCGCGAGGGGAGGATGGGCGCTTCCGTGCCGAGAAAGGCGGCCAGCTCCGACTGTGTGCGCCGCGCGGCCAGCTCATCCTGACAGAGAATGACGGCGGGGCGCTTCGTGTCGTGCAGCAGAGAGGCAATCAGGTGTGAACGGTTGATCTGCGCCGCGCCGGAAACACCGGCAACCTGGTTTTCGTTTAGGGCGGCCAGCAGACGGCCGTACTCCGGCAGACGATTCAGTAGAGAGAGTAAAAGTTCCATGGGCTGTCAGCAGACCTCCAGTCAGTGATTTTGTGGGTTGGGGGGGGACGGGACGGGATGGGAGCCGCTATGTGGAACCAGCCCAAAGCCTCCCCTGTGCAAGGGGAGGTGGCGCGAAGCGCCGGAGGGGTTGACGAAATAATCTATTAAATGGCAAAAACAATCCCTCAGTCAGCTTCGCTGACAGTTCTCGCTGCGGCTCGGTCGCGGCGCGGCTCTGATATGCCACCGGCATATCATTCACTACCGCGCCGACGCTTCGCGGCCCTTTACACAAGGGGGCCTTGGTGCGTGCCACCGCTGATGGCAGTCCCATAATCGCCGGTGCCTGCACGCGGAACAGTCAAGACTGTTCCCTACGGGTGCGGGCAGAATTTTCACCGGCACGCATGGTGCGGATTTTTGTGCATTTCAAAACCTGTCCACGCAGGAATACGGAAAGCGGGCCAAGGCCCGTTTTCCGTAGAAATATCCTGTTATTCGACAACTCAAAGCTGCGCGCCGTTGAACTTCGCGGCGGCGTCCGGCACGCCCTGCGCGATCACGGTCAGCGCCGCCTCTGCGGCGGCCCCGACGGCGCGCTCGATGTGCGCATCCTCGTCCTTCGTAAAATTCGACAGCACCCAGTCGGCCAGATCATAATCCGGATGCGGCTTCTGTCCGACGCCGATCTTGACGCGCGGGAAGCTCTGACTGTTCAGGCAGCCGATGATGGACTTGATGCCGTTGTGTCCTCCGGCAGAGCCGTCCGCGCGGACGCGCAGGCGGCCGACCGGAAGCGAAATGTCGTCAAACAGCACGATCACGCGCTCCGGCGGCAGTTTATAAAACCGCGCCGCGTCCATGACGGACAGGCCGGATTCATTCATAAAGGTTTGCGGCTTGACCAGCAGGAGCTTCTGCCCCTGCCAGACGGCCTGTGCCGTCAGCCCGCGAAACTTCGCCCGGTCGATCTTGACGTTCAGCATGGCCGCAAGGCGGTCGACTGCGCGGAAGCCGGCGTTGTGCCGCGTGCGGGCGTAATTGTCCCCCGGATTTCCGAGGCCCACGACGATCCAGTCGCAGGCAGGCTTACGAAACAGCATCAGAACAGATTGGAGATGGAGGTTTCGTTATAGATACGGGAGATTGCCTTGGCAAAGATGGGGGAGGCATCCAGCTGGCGGATCTTCTTGCCGGTGTAGTGCTCGGGCAGCGGGATGGTGTTCAGGAGCATCAGCTCTTCGATGCAGCTGTCCTCCACCTTCTGGCAGGCATCGTTGGACAGCACGCCGTGAGAGGCGCAGGCATAGACGGCCTTGGCATGGCCGAGTTCCTTGATGGCCTTGGCGGCGTTGCACAGGGAACCGGCGGTATCGACGATGTCGTCATAGAGGATGCAGGTCTTGCCCTCGACGTCGCCGATGATGTTCATGACCTCGCACATATTGGCGCGCTGGCGGCGCTTGTCCACGATGGACAGACCCATATGCACCTTCGCGGCGAAGGCGCGGGAGCGCGCGACGGAGCCGACGTCCGGCGAAACGACGCAGAAGTCATCGTGATTGTAGGCCTTCTCGTCGAACTTGGACATATAATATTTGGTGAACAGGGGATTGCCGAGCATGTTGTCCACGGGAATGTCAAAGAAGCCCTGGATCTGCGCGGCGTGCAGGTCCATCGTCAGCACGCGGTCGGCGCCGGCGCGGGTGATGAGGTTGGCGACGAGCTTGGCGGAGATGGGATCGCGGCCCTTGGCCTTGCGGTCCTGCCGGGCATAGCCGAAATAAGGAATGACGGCGGTGATGCGGCCTGCGGAGGCGCGGCGGAAAGCGTCGATCATGATGAGCAGCTCCATCAGGTTGTTGTTGACGGGCTTGCAGGTGGACTGGACAACGAAAACGTCGCAGCCGCGCACCGATTCGTTGATGGATACGGAGATCTCGCCGTCGGCGAAGGCGGTGACATAGCTGTCGCCCAGAGTCAGGCCCAGCTCGCTGCAGATGCCTTCCGCAAAGGGCTTGTTTGCGTTGGCGGAGAATACCTTGATCTCTTTTCCGTGTGCAATCATTTCATGTACCTCTACATTTCCGAGCCGCGTTGAATCCCTGCGGCTCAATTTCTATGGCTTTCGCCGGGATTCCTATTTCTTGTGTTTTGCCGCCCAGTCACGCTTGTTGGACTGACGGCTGCGGGCAATGCCCAGCGCCTGCGCCGGGACGTCCTCCGTGATGACGGAGCCTGCGGCGATATATGCGCCGTTTCCGACGCTGACCGGGGCGACAAGGGAGGTGTTGCAGCCGATGAAAGCGTCGTCGCCGACGGTGGTGCGGTGCTTTTCCACACGATCAAAGTTTACCGTCACGGCTCCGCAGCCGACGTTGCAGCGCGCGCCGAGGTCAGCGTCGCCCACGTAGCTCAGATGCGACAGCCAGGTGCCGCTGCCGACGGAGGCGTTTTTCAGCTCGACAAAGTTGCCGATGTGTACGGCGCTGTCCAGCCGGCAGTTCTCCCGCAGATGGGCGTAAGGCCCGACGGAAACATCCGCGCCGACGCGGGAGGCCTCAATCTGCGAAGCGTTGATCACGCTGCGCTCGCCGATCTCGGAGTCTGTGACGGTGGACCACGGGCCGATCACGGCGCCGGCGGCGATCTTCGTTCTGCCGCGCAGGATGGTGCCGGGCAGGAGCTTCGCGCCGGCGGCAATCTTTACGGTGGGTTCGATATAACAGCTCGCGGGGTCGTAGATCTCCACGCCGTCCCGGCTCAGCCGCAGATAGCGGTCGCGCCGCAGCAATTCGGAGATCGCGGGCAGGGCGGCGGGGGAGCTCACGCTGTACATTCCGTCGGCATCCGTCAGCACCTCGCCCTCCTCGCGGAAGAAGCGGCCGAAGGGGACGCGCGCGTCGATGACATTCATCAGCTCCTCGCGCACCACGCGGCGCACGCAGGCGGGGCGGGACTTTTTCGCGGCCAGCGACGGCAGGAATACCGCCGGGCCGGTGACGACAAGCACGGTGCGCTCGGCGTCGTCCGCCGTGGAGAGAAAAACGTGCAGAAGGTCGGCGGGATTGGTCTCGCTGGCGCAGGTGACCTCCGCACCCTCCGGCATACACGCGCAGACCGCGTCCGTCCGGTCGGGGTGGCAGGCCAAAAAGAAGCGCCCGACACCGCTGTCAAACAAACTGTCTGCCAGCCACGCGAGCAAAGGTGCGCCCATGACGCGCGAAAGCATCAAAGGCTGCGGATATCCGGTTTTTGCGGTATCGTCCGGGACGAAGATGACGGCGGATCTTCCGGGCATGGCGCGCACGACCTTTCCTTCAGAGTGATACATATACATTATAGCAGATGTTTTTGCTTTCGTCCACCGGTTTTGTGGAGGAAAGCAGACAAATTCTGTACAGGTTTTTGAGATTTTTTTGGCGAAAGACGCAAAATCGCCGGGAAAGGGGAAAACGGCGCTCCTCCCGTGCTATCCGACGGCGTACCATCGCTGCGTGACCGGGCCGCGTGTAAAGCCGAGCCGGTCATAGAATGCCATGGCGCGGGTGTTTTCCATCGCACAGGTCAGGTCGATCTTTTGCAGGCCGCAGTGCCGCGCGAGTGCAAAGAGCGTCCGTTCGCCCGCGCCGGGGCGGAGCGAGGCCAGCGCCAGCAGACGGCTTCCCCGCACGCGCCCGAGGCCAGCCGGCGCGCCGTCCTCCAGAACGAAGAAGCACTCGCCCTGTTTCGCCAGCCGCCTTGCCTCAAAGGGACCGCAGCTCTGTGCGGAGGGGACGGCGGCGAAGCGCTCGTTGTACCGCTCCGCCCAGCGAAAGGCGTTTTCCTCCGTGACGGCTTCGACCGTGCAGCCCGTTTCCGGAATCTGCGGCAGGAGGAGCTGCCGCTCCATCAGCCGGGCAAAGACCGGGTAACCGGAAAAATCCGCCTCGCCCCCGGCGTAGACCTTCTGTGCGCCCGCGCCGCGGCAGAAATTGGCACATTCGCGCAGCAGCCCGTCCAGCGTCCCGAATACGCCGCGCACCAGAATATAGCCTTCGCCGCGCGCGGGGATTTCATGCAGGATCAGCGTGGCAATGCCGTCCGCGGCGGTAAAAACGGGAAGATCGGTCATAAAAAATCACCTCTTTCCTGCATTGTAGCAGCCCGGCCACCCCGGCGCAAGGGAAAAAAGGGGCTTTTTTAGAGAAAACAGAAATCCCTTGCGGCGGACGGCGAATCTTTTCTGCCGATCCATCCTTGTTGATTTCATCAGAGCTTCCTTAAACTAAAAAACTGTGGTATTATAATAAATGAGAAATTCCGAAGAAGGTGAAAAACCTGTGATCCTGACCCATACGGCCCAGCGGGAAACGCGCCTGCTTTCCATCCTGCGGCGGGAGCTGGGGATGTCCTCCGGCCTTGCCAGCCGCCTGAAGTTCGGTCATTCTTACACCGTCAACGGCCAGCCGGTGTTCACCAATTTCATCGTGCATCCCGGCGACGAGATCTGCGTGCGTCTGGACGAGCCGGAGCCGGACTACCCCGCCGAGGACGGCCCGCTGACGATCCTGTATGAGGACGAGGCGCTCATCGCGCTGGAAAAGCCGCAGGGACTTCTGATGCACCCCTCCTTTTCCCGCAACGAGGGGACACTGGCAAATTACCTCGCGGGATATTACAAAAGAACCGGCCAGCGCTGTGCGGTGCATCCCGTCAGCCGTCTGGACCGCGATACCTTCGGCGTCGTGCTGCTGGCGAAGAACGCCTATGTCCACGAGCTGATGCGCCGGCAACACGCCGGGGGCGGCATGGAAAAGACCTATCACGCCCTCACCTGCGGCATCCCCGACCCGCCGGAGGGCGAGATCGACGCGCCTATTGCCCGCGTGCCGGGCGACAGCCTGCTGCGCGAGATCCGCCCGGACGGCAAGCCCGCCAGTTCACGCTACCGCGTGCTGGAGGCGCGAGCCGGCTGCGCGAAGCTGGAGCTGTCGCCGCTCACCGGCCGGACGCATCAACTCCGTCTGCACTGCGCCTATCTCGGCTGCCCGATTCTGGGCGACCCGCAGTACGGCACGCCGGGATCGCTGACGCTTTCCGCCCGCTACGGCATCGCGGGGCAGCAGCTCTGCGCCGTGCGCCTGCGCTTTTTGCACCCCATGACGAAAAAAACGGTCGAAATCCGCGCCGCAGGGGACGTATCTCTTGATTTTTTGGAGCGGACGGTTGTATAATATAGGGCGAACTACAGACATTCGTCTGAAAACGGAGGAAAGATCATGTTTGAACGACTCGTTGATATTCTGAAAGCCAATCCCCGCAAGATCGTCTTTACCGAAGGCCCCGATGCCCGTATTCTGGACGCTGCCAGCCGCCTGAAGAAGGACGGCTTCCTCACCCCGATCCTCGTCGGCAACGTCGAAGAGGTCAAGACCGCTGCCGTAAAGGGCGGCTACGACATCGAGGGGCTGGAGATCCTTGACCCGGCTACTTATCCGGAAATGGACGCCATGGTCGAAAAGATGGTCGCCCTGCGCAAGGGCAAGATGACCGCCGAGCAGTGCCGCGAGGCGCTGAGCAAGGGCAACTACTTCGGCACCATGCTCGTCAAGATGGGCTATGCGGACGCCCTCCTCGGCGGTGCGACCTACTCCACGGCCGATACCGTCCGTCCGGCCCTGCAGCTCGTCAAGACCAAGCCCGGCGCGCACCTCGTGTCCTCCTGCTTCATCCTCGTCCGCGGCGAAGAGAAGCTGGCCATGGGCGACTGCGCCATCAACATCTCCTATGAGGACACCCTCGACAAGGACGGCAACGTCGTCGTTTCCGCTGCGGACAAGCTGGCGGAGGTCGCCATTGAGACCGCGCGCTGTGCGAAGATCTTCGGCATCGACCCGAAGGTCGCCATGCTGAGCTTCTCCACCAAGGGCTCCGGCAAGGGCGGCACGGTGCAGCTCTCCCGCGACGCCACCGCGAGAGCCAAGGAACTGGCTCCCGAGCTTGCCATCGACGGCGAGATGCAGTTCGACGCTGCGGTTTCCCCGGTCGTCGGCCAGCTCAAGTTCCCCGGCTCCCCGGTCGCGGGCTATGCCAACACCTTCATCTTCCCCTGCATTGAAGCGGGCAACATCGGCTACAAGATCGCACAGCGTCTGGGCGGCTACGAGGCCTACGGCCCCATCCTGCTCGGCCTGAACGCGCCGATCAACGACCTCAGCCGCGGCTGCAACGCCGACGAGGTCTACAAGATGGCCATCATCACCGCCGCGCTGGCATAAAGAAACAAAACATAAAAATCCGTCCCGACAGGGACGGATTTTTATGCAGATTATGCTTCCGGAACGTCGTCCGCGGCCATACTGCGGCGGAAAAACTCATCCGACATTCCCTGCGACAGCTCGCACAGACGCTGAAAGGGGATGCGGATGTCCTCCTTCATGCCGCCGTTCATCCATTCTATGGTCTGACCGAAGCAGGTGCATTTGAAAAACCGGATCAGAAGCTGCTTGTCATATTCGCGCACCTCGCGACCGTTCAGCGTTGTGTTGACATACGCCGTCACCACGTGGTCGCAGACGTTCATCAGATACTGTTCATAAAGATCGCGGTTGACGGAGTTGTAAAGGTGCAGCACCGCACGCTTGTTCTCCAGCGCAAACTCGATCGCCACGCTCAGGCACTGCTCAAGGGAGTCGATCGTGGGGTACTTCTTGATGATCTCTTCGGCCTCCTGCGTGATGACCTCCTGCGCCAGCGTGGGGATATCCGGGAAGTGATAGTAAAATGTATTGCGGTTGATGCCGCAGTCCAGCACGATGTCCTTGACGGTGATCTGATTCAGGGGCCGCTCGTTGAGCAGCTTGATAAAGGATGCCTTGATGGCCATCTTTGTGAAATTCGGCATGATGTCCTCCCTCCGGCAAAGTGCTCTTTTTCTTTATACCACATCCGGGAATCATTTTCAAGCCATGCGTTTCCACTTTTCTCTCTTTACGAAGCGTAAAAAACGTGCTATTATAGAATAAAATGTTGACTTTTCCGAAAAAGGAGGAAAAACTGCATGGAGCTTGCGCTTGTGGCTGCCGGTTCCTATCTGATCGGCGGCATCAATCCCGCCTATTTCATCACCCGCTGTAAAAAGGGCGTGGACATCCGCGACTGCGGCACGGGCAACGCCGGCGCGACCAACGCCATGTTTGCCATCGGCCTGAAGCTGGCGCTCGTCGTGATGCTGCTCGACGTGCTGAAAACCGTCGTCTGCGTCACCGCCGCGCGTCTGTGGCTGCGCGGGAATCTCTACGCCGGCCCCATCGCCGGGCTGAGCTGTATGTACGGACACATTTTCCCCGTCTGGCTCAGGTTCCGCGGCGGCAAGGGCGTGGCGTGTATGTGCGGCATGGTTCTTGCGCTGACGCCGGCGCTGGTGCTGCCGCTGCTTGCGGTCGTTTTCCTCTGCGGCGTGATCTTCAACCGCGCGAGCCTCCTGCCGCTTCTGACGGCTGCGCTGTATGTTCCGGCCTACTATCTCTGGACGGGCAACGGCGGCGTTGCGCTGCTTCTGTGCCTTCTCCCTCTGACCATGCTTTTCACCCACCGGAAGAACCTGTTTACCCACCTGCCCGAAACGCCCTTCCGCACCATGGTATTCCATCACAATCTGGATGAGTGCATCGAGCGCAAGGGACCGGAAGAACGTTCCTGAGGTGTACTTATGGCAGATTTGCAGGTACTTTTTGACGCGCATTACCCCGACCGGCGCTATCTGACCGAGCTATGCGATCATTACTACTGCGACTTTCTCTCCGTCGCGGTGCTGCGCCGCTCAAAGGAGAAAAGTGTGCGCCCCTTTACGCACCGCCACGCGGCCTATGAATTTCTGCTTCCTCTGACCCCGGCGCCCCAGATCATGCAGGACGACGAGGTCTATTTCGGACGGGTGGGCTATGCCTATCCCGTGCAGAGCGGCCGCCGTCATGCGCAGGCGGTGGAGCTGTGTGACGTGTCAAATTGCAGCATCGTGGTCGATGCGGAGTATTTTGAGCACCGTCTGGCGAAGAAGGGGCTGGTCGGACGGACGGTGGAGCGCTTTTTCGCGGTCTCGGACACGCTGAAGGACTATCTGCGCCTGTTTGAGCAGGAATTCTCCAAGGGCGCGGCGGCGGATGCCTCCGACCTGCGCGCGCTGGGCGGGCTGATCGTTTCGGCGCTGATCGAGGATCATTTCCGACCCGCCACGCGGCTGCCGGAGAGCGGCCCGGCCTCCGTGATGGAGGACATTGAGAGCTATATTGACCTGCACTTCTGCGAAAAGATCTCGCTGGACGAGCTGGTCGAGCGCAGCGGCTTCACGCGCAGCTATTTTCTGGCGCTGTTCAAAAAGCGCTGCGGCGAGGCGCCCTACGCGCGCATCACGCGCCTGCGGCTGGCCAAGGCCAAGGTACTGCTGCGCGGGACGGACTACCCTGTGGCGAAAATCGCGGCGCTGTGCGGCTTTTCCTCTCCCAACGCATTTGCCAATGTGTTCCGCCGCGACACCGGCAAAACGCCGGGCGATTTCCGCCGCCTGTAGCTGATAAAACCAGATATTTCTGGGAAAAATAGGGGAAATCCCCGATCATTCTCATATAACGAGAGAGGCTATTATGTTAGAAATCAAACACCTTTCCTACCGCGTCGAGGACGAATCCGGTACCGCGGACATCCTGCGCGACGTCAGCCTGACGATAGACGACAAGCGCTTTGTGGTCATCACCGGCCCGAACGGCGGCGGCAAGACCAGCCTTGCCCGCACCGTTATGGGCATCAATCCCGCTACCTCCGGCTCCGTTTTCTGGAACGGGAAGGACATCACCGCGCTCTCCGTCACCGAACGCGCGCGGCTCGGCATTTCCTACGGCTTCCAGCAGCCGCCGCGCTTCAAGGGAATGAAGGTGCGCGACCTGCTGAACATCGCGGCGGGTGCGCCCATGTCGCACGACGAGGCCTGCGGCTACCTGACCAAGGTCGGCCTGTGCGCCCGCGACTATATCGACCGCGACGTGGATGCCAGCCTTTCCGGCGGCGAGGTCAAGCGCATCGAGATCGCGACGGTGCTGGCGCGCCGCAGTGAGCTGATGATCTTTGACGAGCCGGAGGCCGGCATTGACCTCTGGTCCTTCGCCCGCCTGACCGAGACCTTCCAGGAAATTCACGACAAAAAAGAGGCGACCATCCTCATCATCTCCCATCAGGAGCGCATCATCCGCCTGGCCGACGAGATCATCCTCATCGCGGGCGGGCAGGTCGCCGCGCGCGGCAGCGTGGACGAGGTCTATCCGAAGATCATGGCCGACACCGTCA
>UQWH01000053.1 GCA_900544705.1 uncultured Eubacteriales bacterium
TTTTCAGGTTTTGCGTGTGAACTTCTCGCCGCACTTGGGGCAGCGGATGCAGATCTTGCCGCGCCCGCGCGGGACACGCACCGTCTGCTTACAGTTCGGGCAGCGGAAATAGCGGTTATTGCGGTCCTTCAGGCGCATCCAGAGTTGTGTGAACCGGCGGTTTTCCCGCTGGCGCTTGTAAATATTGCGCGAAAACATCCGGAAAAAGCTGTAGATCAGCAGGCCGTAGACGATCACGGACAGGATGGGTGCGACAATGCCGCTGTACACCGTGGACTCCCGCAGGAACACCGTCAGGACGCTGTTGGTCAAGCTCACCAGCACCGCAGCCACGAGGATCGCCATATTCAGTTGATCCGAGCCGTAGCGCCCGTACATGAACCGCCGTAGCGCCGCTCCGATTCTTCGAAACATATCAATCACCTACGACCCATTATAGTCTGCGCCTTTTTATTTACAAGTCTTAGCGGAAAGAATTCACGATTTGTTTACGTTTTTTCCGCTTCTGAGGATCATAATGGGGACATGAGGACGGTTGAAGAGGCGAAAATGCACGTTGGTGTAGCCCAGCCCCCGGCTGACGAATAGGGTCGTACCGTCCTGCCGGTACACGCCCGCGTCATATTCCGGGAACAGCTCCCGCCGCGTGCCGAACACGCCGCCCACAAAGGGTAGCCGCACCACCCCGCCGTGGCAGTGACCGGACAGGACCAGCTGCACGCCAAGCTGACTCCACATGGCAAGCTCGTCATTGCGGTGCGAGAGCATGAGGATGAAGTCATTTCCCTGCGCGCTCCGCAGCTCGCGCACCAGCGCCGCCGGGGTTTTCATGTCATAGGGACCGCAGGGGTCGTGCACCCCAGCGACGACCATCTCCGCGCCGCCGCGGAAGAGTACACGCTCTTCGTTTTCCAGCACCGTCACGCCCCACGCGCGCATTTTTTGCAGGATCTCCCGCAGGTTTTTCACCTGCCATTCGTGATTTCCCGTGACATAATACACCGGCGCGATGTCCGTCAGGCCGGTCAGAAGCGGCTCCAGCATGGTCAGGTCGGTCTTTTCGTCAAAGAGATCGCCGCAGATGCAGATCATATCCGGCCGGGCTTTTTGCAGTGTGCGCAGCAGGCGGACATTGTTTTTTCCGAAGCTGCGGCCGTGCAGGTCGGACAGCTCCGCCACGCGCAGGCCGTCAAACTGCGGCGGCAGCGATTCAAAAAACAGCTCCACCGGCTCGACCTGGAGCGTGAAGTTCTGCCAGTAGACAAACCCCGCCGCCAGCGCAAAAAGCGCCAGCAGCGCGAGCAGGCGGCGAATCTTTTTCAATGGCGCACCTCCTTACTTTCCTCTATTTTCCCCGTTTTTGGAGAAACTTTGCGTCGAGCCGCCGCATATTTTCCCTCTCTGTGGTTGTGCTCCGTATAAAAAAATGCTATAATAGAAAGAAAAAATCAGGATGTGTATTTGGAGTGAAGTACGGAATCTGGAACATTGCAAGGCCGCAGGAATCGGAAATACAGGGCTTGGAGCAGGCGGGCTTTTCCCCGCTGACGGCCCGCGTGCTGTGCGGCCGGGGGTGCGTTTCCCCGGAAGACGCAAAAAAGCAGCTTGACGCGTCGGCGCCGCTGTGCGATCCGCTGGCCATGAAGGAACTCGGCGCGGCTGCCGCGCTGCTGCAAAAGGCTGTCGCGGACGGCACAAAAATCGCCGTATTCGGCGACTACGACGTCGACGGCATCACCGCCACCTGCCTGCTGGTCGAGTGCCTGCGCTCGCTGGGCGCGGACTGCACGGCCCATATCCCCGGCCGTCTGGAGGAGGGCTACGGCCTGAACAAGACCGCCATCCGGCAGCTCGCCGCCGAGGGCGTGCGGCTGATCGTCACCGTCGACTGCGGCATCACCGCGCTGGACGAGGCCGAATACTGCAAGCAGCTCGGCGTGACGCTCATCGTCACCGACCACCACGAATGTAAGGAGCGCCTGCCCGATTGCGCTGCGGTCGTCGACCCCCACCGGCCCGACCGCACCTACCCGCACACCGACCTTTCCGGCGTGGGCGTGGCCTTCAAGCTGGCCTCCGTCCTGCTGGGCAGTCAGGAGGAAGCCGCGCGCCGCTGGTGCGACCTCTACTGCCTCGGCACCATCGCGGACGTCATGCCCCTGCGCGGGGAAAACCGCCGTCTGGTGGTCATGGGTCTTGCGGCGATGCAGCACCCGGCGCGTCTGGGTATGCGCACGCTGATCGAGGCCTGCGGCTGCGGCACGCAGGCCGTCACCGCCAGCACGATTGGCTATGTGCTCGCGCCGCGCATCAACGCCGCCGGGCGCATGGAGCACGCGGAGCTTGCCGTGCAGCTGTTTCTCTCGCACGACCCGGAGCAGGCCGCACAGCTTGCGCAGACACTCTGCCGCCTCAACCGCGAACGGCAGAGCACGGAATCCGTCATCTACCGCGAGGCGCTGGCGCTATTGCAGCAGCAGGAGCCGGGCAGCGCCATCGTGCTGGCCGGAGAGGGCTGGCATCAGGGCGTGGTCGGCATCGTCGCTTCGCGTCTGAGCGAGGAATTCTGCCGCCCGACGTTTCTGATCTGTCTGGACGGCGATCACGGCAAGGCCTCCTCCCGCTCCTACGGCGGCTTTAATCTGTTTGCCGCGCTGCGGGAGCTTTCCCCGTTGCTGGAAGGCTTCGGCGGCCACGAGCTGGCCGCGGGCTTCACCATCCGGCGGGAGAACATTCCCGAATTCCGCCGCCGCATCTGTGAGCTGGCCACGGCCTACGCTGCCACCGGCGCCGCCGTCCCCACGCTGGAGATCGACTGCGAGGTGCCCGGCCGCCTGCTGACGGAGCGCAATGTGCAGGGACTGTCCCAATTGGAGCCCTGCGGCACCGGCTGTCCCAAGCCCATGCTCTGCCTGACCGAGGCCATCGTGGAGCAGACCGCCGCCGTCAGCGGCGGCAAGCACCTGCGTCTGAAGCTGCGCAGCCGCGACGGTGCGGCATTGCAGGCCATCTATTTTTCTGTGGGCAGCCTGAAGCTGCTGCCCGGCGAGCGTGTGGACGTTGCCTTCACGCCACAGATCAACGAATTCCGCGGCGCACGCAGCGTGCAGCTCAATCTGACCGACCTGCGCCGCGTGTCGCCCTGCGAATACTATGACCGCTTCCGCCGCCATGAAGCGCTGCTTCCGTGCGAGGCAGACGCCCTGATGCCGGAGCGCGCAGACGTTGCGGACGTCTGGAACTATCTGCGCGCAAACGCGCAGGAGGCCCCGCTGCAATTTGACCTTTCCGCCTTCTGCGCCGCCGTCGCCAGCGCCTCGCGTGAGCGTCACAGCGTCCGCAAAACCATGGCGTGTCTGGATATTCTCGCGGAGCTGCGCTTCATCGAGGTGCGGCGCAGCGACCCTGTGCTTCTCATCCGGCTTCTGCCGGTCAGCGGCAAAAACCCCTTGGAAAACAGCAGGCTCTACCGCGCGCTGCGCGGGGAAAGCCTTTGACATTCGGAGGTCCTTATGGAAACCTTTCAGGAACATTACGACAGTCTGATGCGCACCATCGCGCGGCGGAACATGAACGTGGATATGCAGGCCATCGAGCGTGCCATCCGCTACGCCGAGAAAAAGCACGCCTCGCAGAAGCGCAAGGACGGTTCACCCTACATCATTCACCCGCTGGCCGTGGCGGAGATCGTCGCAGAGATCGGTCTGGACACGGACGCCATTTTGGGTGCGCTGCTGCACGACTGCATTGAAGATACCGACTCCACCTATGACGACATTTCCCGTCAGTTTGGCTCCACGGTCGCCGCATTGGTCGAGGGCGTCACCAAGCTGACCCGCGTGGAGTATTCCACGCTGGAAGAGCAGCAGATGGAAAATCTGCGCAAGATGTTCATGGCCATGAGCCGGGACATTCGCGTCATTCTCATCAAAATTGCCGACCGCCTGCACAACACGCGCACCATGCAGTATCAGTCGCCGGAAAAGCAGATTCTGAAATCCCGCGAGACCATGGACATCTACGCCCCGCTGGCGCACCGTCTTGGTATGCAGAAGATCAAATGGGAGCTGGAAGATACCAGTCTGAAATACCTCGACCCCGCCGGCTACAACGAGATCATGCAGTATCTCGATGCGCATCAGGCCGAGGCCGACGAATTCATGAAGGCCATCCAGAGCAAGATCACCACGCGCCTGTCCGCCGTCGGCATCCACGGCTCCATCTACGGCCGCATCAAGCACGTCTATTCCATTTACCGCAAGATGAAGGCGCAGGGCAAGGGCATCAACGAACTGTATGATATGTATGCGTTCCGGGTGATCGTTGATACCATCCCGGACTGCTATAATGTGCTGGGTCACATCCACGACCTGTTCAATCTGGTGCCCGGCCGCTTCAAGGACTATATCTCCACCCCCAAGCCCAATATGTACCAGAGCCTGCACACGACCGTCATCGGCCGGCAGGGCATCCCCTTTGAGGTACAGATCCGCACATGGGAGATGCACGAGACGGCGGAATACGGCATTGCCGCGCACTGGAAGTACAAGCAGGGCGTCGAGGGCGGCGACGAAAAGCAGTTCGAGTGGGTACGCCGCCTGCTGGAAACGCAGCAGGAAACCGACGCCGAGGATTATATCCACTCGCTCAAGGTCGAGATGTTCGACGACGAGGTGTTCGTCTTTACGCCCAAGGGCAAGGTCATGTCCCTGCCCTCCGGCTCCACACCCATCGACTTCGCCTATGCCATCCACTCCGGCGTGGGCAACGCCATGGTCGGCGCGAAGGTCAATAACCGCATCGCCTCCTACGACCAGCAGCTTGCCAACGGCGACATTGTTGAGATTCTCACCTCCAAGACCGCCAAGGGTCCCAGCCGCGACTGGCTGAATATCTGCAAGAGCAACCAGGCGCGCACGAAAATCAAGCAGTGGTTCAAGAAGGAGCGGCGCGAGGAGAACATCGTCCATGGCAAGGCCAGCTTTGAAGGCGAGCTGCGCCGTGCGGGCATCAACCCCTCCGTATTGCAGGACCCGGAGCTGCTGCCGGTGCTTCTGAAAAAGCTCTCCTTTGACTGTCTGGACGATATGTACGCCGCCATCGGCTACGGCGGCCTGACCGCGGTCAAGGCCTTCGGGCGCATCCGTGACGAGCTGACCCGTGCCGGCCGCGAAAAGCAGCAGAAAGAGCAGCTCCGCCAGCCGGAGCAGCCCTCCGTCCGTCAGAGCCGTCACAAGGACTCCGGCGTAATCGTTGAGGACATTGACTCCTGCATGATCAAATTTTCCCGCTGCTGCACGCCGGTGCCGGGCGACGACATCATCGGCTTTATCACCAAGGGCTACGGCGTTTCCGTCCACCGCCGCGACTGCCCCAACGCCGCCGGCGCGAACGATCCCCGGCAGGCCGGGCGCTGGGTCAAGGTCTCCTGGAGCGCGGACGCGGAGAAGCCCTTCTCCACCACGCTGGAGGTCGATTCCACCGACCGTGACGGCATCTGGCTGGACATTGCCACGGCGCTCTCGTCCTCCAAGGTCAAGGTCACGGAAATTTCCGGCCGCGATATGCCCACCGGCAAGGCACGCACCATCGCGACCTTTGAAGTCAAAAACGTGCAGGAGCTGGAAGCCATCCGCGCAAAGATTCGCGCGATCTCCGGCGTTCTGGACGTCCGAAGGGGGCAGAACTGATGCGCGCCGTCGTCACAAGAGTGAAAAGCGCCAGCGTTGCCATTGACGGCAATGTCACCGGCGCGATCGGAGAGGGATTCCTCATCCTGCTGGGCATCGCGCCCGGCGACACCTCCGCGCACTGCAAAAAGCTCGCCGAGAAAATTCTCGGTCTGCGGGTATTCCGCGACGAAAACGACAAAATGAACCGGTCGCTTGCGGACGTGGGCGGCAGCGTGCTGGTCGTCAGCCAGTTCACGCTCTACGGCGACTGCCGCCACGGGCGGCGGCCCAGCTTCACGGGCGCGGCCGCGCCGGACATCGCCATTCCGCTGTATGAGCAGTTTTTGCAGGAGTGCCGCGACCGCGGCTTTGCGCCGCAGCACGGCGAATTCGGCGCAGATATGCTCGTCACCTCGGAAAACAACGGCCCTGTGACCCTGATCCTGGACACGGACGAGCTGATGTAAGGAGAGATTTTATGAACATTCACCGTCTGGTGGTCGGCCCGCTGGAGACCAACTGCTATCTCGTTTCGGACGAAGCGGGCAATGCCGCCGTCATCGACCCCGGCTTCGAGCCGGAAAAGATCCTCTCTGCCGCGCGGGAGCTGGGACTGACCATCCGCGCGATCCTGCTGACGCACGGCCACTTTGACCACGTCGGCGGCGTGCGCGCCATCGCGCAGGCGATGGCCTGCCCGGTCTGGATGCACGAAAACGACGTGGCGCTTCGCACGGCGATGACCGTCACCGCGCCGTATTACACCGACCTCTACGCCGAGGGTGACGGGGTGAACGTGGGCGCGCTGCGCTTCACCGTTCTGGAAACCCCCGGCCACACGATGGGCTCGGTGTGCCTGCGCTGCGGGGACACGCTCTTCACGGGCGACACCCTCTTTGCCGGCGCCTGCGGCCGCACCGATCTGGGCGGCAATGCGCAGGAGATGAAAAAGAGCCTTGCGCGTCTGGCGGCCATTCCGGAAAACCTGACCGTTCTGCCCGGCCACGGCGAGGGAAGCACGCTGGACAGAGAGCGCGCCTCCAACCCCTATCTGCCATGAAGCTGCTGCTGCAGGGTCACGAGGACCGCTATGCCGTCGAGCAGCTCCAGCTCGCGCTGTTCCCGGAGGAATCCATGGAGCCGGTCGATGCGCCCTTCACGGGCGACGGCGCGGTGTCCGCGCTGCACACGGGCGCGCTGTGGCTCACCGCCACGGCAAAGATCACGCTGCACGGAAAGACCGTGCGAGCCAGCCGCCGCATGAAGCGCGCGGACGCGGATGTTCCCTCCCGCCGCCGTCTGCTGCAAAACGCCTATTACGCCGCCGCGATGCTCCTGCGCGAGCCGCCGGAATGGGGCAGCCTTTCGGGCGTGCGCCCGACGAAGCTCACGACGCGCTGCCTGCTTTCCGGCGGCACGGAAGCGGACGCCCGGCGGCTTCTGGAGGAAAACTACCATGTCACCCCCGCGCGGAGCCGTCTGGCCGCGGAGTGCTCGCTCGCGACCGTCGAGGCCGCAGAGCGTCTGCGTCCGCAGGACGTTTCCGTGTATATCGGCATCCCCTTCTGCCCGACGCGCTGCGTTTATTGCAGCTTCGTCAGCCAGACGACCGGCCGGCAGGGTGCGCTGCTGGAGCCTTATCTTGAAGCGCTGGAGCGGGAGATCGCGCACACCGGCGCGCTGCTGCGCGCCTCCGGCAAGACTGTCCGCACGCTCTACATCGGCGGCGGCACGCCCACGACGCTCTCGACCGGGCAGCTTTGCCGCCTGATGCAGGCGATTGCCGCACATTTTGACCTCTCGTCCCTCATAGAATACACCGTGGAGGGCGGCCGTCCGGACACGCTCGACCGCGCCAAGCTGGACGCGATCTTTCAGAACGGCTGCGGGCGCGTGAGCATCAATCCCCAGACGATGAACGACGCCGTCCTGCGCCGCATCGGCCGCTGCCACACCGCGCAGCAGACCCGCACCGCCTACATGGACGCAGCCGCGGCGGGACTGAGCATCAACATGGACCTGATCGCCGGTCTGCCGCTGGACACGCCGGAGAGTTTTGCCGATTCCCTCGCGCAGGTGCTCGCCTTGGCGCCGGACAACATCACCGTCCACACGCTGGCCCTCAAAAAGGGCGCGGATCTCTATTTCTCCCGCGAGGAGCTGCCAACGGCCGAGGCCGTGCGCGCAATGCTCGACGGTGCGGAGCGCGCGCTGCGGGAGCACGGCTACCGCCCCTACTACCTCTACCGCCAGAAATATATGTCCGGCAGTTTTGAGAACATCGGCTGGACAAAGCCGGGCTTCGCCTGCCTGTACAATATTTATATGATGGAAGAGCTGCACAGCATCCTCTCGCTGGGCGGCGGCGGGATGACCAAGATCAACCTGCCGGACGGCCGGCTGGAGCGCTTCCACAACCCGAAATTCCCCCAGCAGTATACCGCGCGCATAGACGATGTCCTTTCGCAGAAGGACGCCGCCTTTGCTCTGCTGAAATGAAAGGACGCCTTATGGATATTCTCTTTGCCAATGTCACCGCCGTCACCATGGACGAGGATCTGCGTGTGCTCTTCTCCGCCTTCGTGGGCGTTACGGACGGAAAAATCAGCTATCTTTCCCGCGAGGCCCCGGAGGAAAAGCCGCAGAAGATCATCAACGGCGAGGGCATGGTGCTCATGCCCGGCCTCATCAACTGCCACACACATCTGGCGATGTCGCCCCTGCGCGGCTATGCAGACGACTGCGAGCTCTCCGTCTGGCTGAATGACCACATCTTCCCGCGGGAGGAGCGCATGGACGACCGCTGCGTCAAGGCGGCGACGCTGCTCTCCATCGCGGAGTGCCTGCGCTTCGGAACGACCTCGGTGTCGGATATGTACGACCACTGCAACGCCATCGCCGAGGCCGTCGCCGAATCCGGCATCAAGGCCAACCTTTCCCGCGGCACGACGCTCTTCGGCGAGGACTTCGACGTGGAAAAGCACCCCGGCTGCCGCGAGATGATGGAGCTGAAGGAAACGTGGGACGGCTTCGACAACGGCCGCATCCGCGTGGACGCCTCCATCCATGCCGAGTACACCTCCGATCACCGGCTGTGGGATGCCGTGAGCGAATACGCCATCAACGAGCATCTGGGGATGCACGTGCATCTGTCCGAAACGAAGGCCGAGCATGAGGCATGCAAGGAAAAGTACGGGCTCACGCCCGCCCAGCTTCTCGACTGCCACCACGTCTTTGACGTTCGCTCCATTGCCGCGCACTGCGTCTGGCTGGAGCCGGAGGACATGAAGCTGCTGGCAAAGCGCAAAGTATCCGCCGTCCACTGCCCGGTGTCCAACCTCAAGCTGGCCTCCGGCTGCGCCGACGTGCAGGAGATGATCAAATCCGGCATGAACGTCGCCCTCGGCACGGATTCCAGCGCCTCGAACAACAATCTCGACCTCTTTGAGGAGATCAAGGCCGCTACGCTGATGGCCAAGGGCGTGACGGGCGACCCGAAGGCTCTCCCGGCGCAGGCCGCCGTGATGATGGCCACCGTCTGCGGCGCGCGGGCGCAGGGCCGCGAGGCCGAGTGCGGCATGATCAAGCCCGGCATGGACGCCGACCTCATCCTGCTCGATTTCACCGCGCCGCATCTGATGCCCTGTCACAATGTCCTGTCTCACCTTGCCTACGCCGTCAGCGGCCACGATGTCGTGATGACCATGGTGCGCGGCAAGATCCTCTACGCCGCAGGCAAGTATCCGACCATTGATCTGGAAAGCGTCGTGCATGAGCTGGCCGCTTATGTCATGCCCCATATTTTCTCTCCAGAGAAGGAGTGATCGTTTTTTGGAAAACAAGAACAGCAAGCAAAATTATCTGACCGGCGCGGCGATTCTGTCGATCTCGACCATTCTGGTCAAGATCATCGGTATGCTCTACAAGATCCCGCTCAAGCGCCTGATCGGCGACGCCAACTTCGGCTATTTCAACACCGCCTATGACATCTATTCCGTCATGCTGGTCGTGTCCGTCACGGGTCTGCCGGTGGCGATGAGCCGTCTGGTCTCCGAAGCGCAGGCGCTCGGCAACGGCCGGCAGGTCAAGCGCATCTACCAGACCTCGCTTCTGGCCTACCTCGTCCTCGGCACGCTGGGCAGCGGCATTATGATGCTTTTCCCGCGCTGGCTGGCCTCCACCGTCATGCACAACCCCGGCGCGTACTATTCCATCCTGGCGCTCAGCCCGGCCGTCCTGTGCATCTGCATCGCCTCGGCCTGCCGCGGCTTCTTCCAGGGGCAGGGCAACATGAAGCCGACCGCGATCAGTCAGGTCATCGAAGCGCTCTGCAAGCTGATTCTCGGCCTGAGCCTCGCGTGGCTCGTGCTGCGCAACACCGGCGACGGCCCCAAGGCCTCCGGCGCGACCATTCTGGGCGTCACCGTCGGCTCTCTCCTGTCGGCGATCTACCTTGTCATTGCCCGCCGCCGCGCCGCGCGCGAGCTGGACTCCATGGGCGGCAAGGTCCGTTCCGTCCAGTCCACGATGAAGGCGCTGCTCGCCATCGCCGTGCCCATCACCATCGGCGCGGCCGGACTTCAGATCATCGCCCTGATCGATTCCTCCACCGTCATGTCCCGGATGCTCAGCTCCGCCGCCACGGTGCAGGCAGGGACCGACAGCGTGATGGGCCGTCTGCTCGCCATCGCCGCCGAAAAGCATCCTGCGGATACGGCGCAGTACGCCGCCGACACCGCCAAGGGTATGTACAACTTCTGCCAGACGGTGTTCAACCTCCCGCTGGCCTTCATCCCGAACATCACCGCCGCCATCATCCCGGCCATCACCGACCAGCTAACGCGCAGAAATATGCGCGGCGTGCGCATGGTGCAGGATTCCTCCCTGCGGCTCATGAGCCTGATCGCCGCTCCCTGCGCGGTCGGCCTGTTCGTCCTGTCCCGGCCGATCATCCAGTTGCTCGGCGGCTACTCCGGCCAGCTTCTGGACATGGCCTCGACCATTCTGTCCCTGCTCAGCCTGACCATCCTGATCTACAGCATTTCCAATATGGCAAGCGCCATCATGCAGGCGCACGGTTTTGTGTTCCTGCCCGTTTTCAACACCATCATCGGCGGCGTGCTGAAAGTCCTGATGAACTATATTCTCGTCGGCAATCCCAATATCTCCATCGTCGGCGCACCGGTGAGCACCTTCCTTTGCTTCACGGTCGTCATGGCGCTGAACCTGTTTGCCATGCACCGCGTCCTGCGCCGCGCCCCGAAGGTCATTCCCAACATCTGGCGCAGCTGCCTTGCCGCGATCGTCATGGGCGCCGCGACCTACATTGTCTATTTTCTGCTGTCAAAGCTCATTTCCAGTGTTGTCGTCTGCTGCGGCTTTGCCATCATCATCGCCGTGATCGTCTATGCGATTCTGGTCGTTGTGTTCCGCGCAATCACCTATGATGACTGTATGTTCCTCCCGAAAGGCGAAAAAATTGCAAAAATTCTGCACATCCGGTGATTTTTTCCAGTTTTTTACTTGCGTATTTCCGTCCTATGTGGTAAATTTTATAGGCAGAGCGTTCCGAAGGGAACCCACCGCGGAATACCGCGCCAGATGAGCTCACTCATCTTTAAGAGAAATACTATATGAAAGAGGTTTTATTATGAACAAAGTTGAACTGATCGCTCAGATCGCAGAAAAATCCGGCCTGTCCAAGAAGGACGCCGAAAAGGCACTGGCCGCTACCGTTGATGCCATCACCGAAGCCGTTTCCAACGGCGACAAGGTCCAGCTCGTCGGCTTTGGTTCCTTCGAGGTCAAGCAGCGCGAAGCCCGCGTCGGCCGCAACCCCAAGACCAAGGAAGCCATCGAGATCCCCGCAGCCCGCGTCCCCGTCTTCAAGGCAGGCCGTGCGCTGAAGGATGCTGTTGCAAAATGAAACCGTTCCGGTCAGGGCGCTGCCCTGACCGAATCTTATATCAGGAGTTCTGCTTATGCGTTTGGATAAATATCTGAAAGTATCGCGCCTCATCAAGCGCCGCACCGTCGCCAACGACGCCTGCGACAATGCCCGCGTCACGGTCAACGGCCGCCCGGCCAAGGCCTCCTACGACGTCAAGGTCGGGGACGTGCTGTGCATCGCCTTCGGCCAGAAGACGCTGACGGTCGAGGTGCTGGCCGTCGCCGAGGCCGTGCGCAAGGACGACGCCGCGGCCATGTACCGGGAGATCGCGGGCTGACCGCCCGCGGGGCGCTTGGAATGTCCGCAGGAGGCAGCGCAGGTACCCGGAGCTTTGCTCCGCTGCACGAGCCCGCCGCGGTTCTTTCCCGCTTCCCTGCCGCATATCGAAAAAAGTCGGAAGGATACGGAAGATTTCTCTTGACATTTCCGCCGCGCCGTGCTATTCTATATAGGCACTGAGAGATGTGTATGAATATCGCGGGGTAGAGCAGTTGGTAGCTCGTCGGGCTCATAACCCGGAGGTCGTTGGTTCAAGTCCTTCCCCCGCAACCAGATTTGTCCGGAAACCGCAAGGTTTCCGGACTTTTTTGCATTTTTTGGCAACGAATTGTTTGACAAATTTGCGCTGCGATTTGTTTGACCCATACCGTGACCCATGATAGAAAAGCAGCGGAAATCACGGCATGGATTTACGAGGCAGAATTGGCGGTAACTTTTGTTAAATTTGCGAATTAAATTTGATTACCGGGGCAGGCATGCAGTAAACTGCGTGCCTGCCCCGGTGTTTTTTAGTCACCTCTCGCTCGTTCATCGACCGGCGAGGATGCTTTCCATCGTTCGCGCAGCTTCTTTCTGCGCCGCCGTTGTGACGTGTGCGTAGGTATCCAGTGTGAAGCCGGCGGAAAAGTGGCCGAGCATACCACTGACAGTCTTAATGTCCACGCCGTTTTGCAGAGCCAATGTCGCAAATGTATGGCGAAGATCATGAAACCTGACTCTTGGAATGCCTGCACGCTTCAGCACGCGCTTTAGCATATTGTTCACGCTGTCCGGCGAGATCGGGCCGCCGCTGGGGCTGGAAAACACATATTCGCCGTTGGTTTTAGCTTTCTGTGCGTTCAAAACTTCTACTGCCTGCGGGGAGATCGTCACCGTGCGGTAGGCATTTTTCGTTTTCAGCGGTGCTTCGACAATCTTTCCATCAATTCTCGACACCTGCCGTCGGACACGAATCACTCCGGCGGTCAGGTCAATGTCCTCCCATTTCAATCCCAGCAGCTCGCCGCGCCGCAGGCCGGTCGCCAACTCGATGTAGTATAGCTCGTAGACACCGGAGGCCTTGGCTTCGTCGAGAAAGACGACCAATTGCGCAGCCGGAATCGTCTGCATTTCCCTGTGCTCGAGATTGGGCAGGGCCACAGCCTTGCAGGGATTCTCTGCAAGAATCCTCTGCGCCACGGCGAAGTTCATTGCCGAAGAAATGACCTGATTGATGTTCCGGACGGTTTTTGCGGATAAGCCCTTCGGCTGCCCTTTGGATTCGATTCGTTCCACTCTGCCGTCAGCCAGCAGCCTGCGATAGAATTTCTGCAAATCCATGGTGCTGAGCTTTTCGAGTGGAATTTTACCAATGTTCGGTGCGATGTGACGGTCGATATAGCCGCAGTAGGTCTGGTGGCTCGACGGCCGCACCTTGATTTTGCAGACGTTTTCAAACCACTCGTCCATCCACTGTGCGATATTGTATTTGCCCCGTTTGCTGAAATCCAGTTTCTGATTCTCTGCCAGCGCCTTTGCCAGCTTCTCTTTGACCTCGGCCTGCGTCTTTCCCAGCACGTTTTTGAAGACCTGCTTGCCGGTTTCGGGGTTGATTCCGGCAGTGTAGCGGCCCTCCCAGCGTCCGTCTCTGCGTTTGCGGATGCTGCCCTCGCCGTTGCTTCTGCGTTTTGCCATGTGCGGAACCTCCTT
>UQWH01000054.1 GCA_900544705.1 uncultured Eubacteriales bacterium
TCTACGGCGCCAACGTGCTGAATCCGGGGCGGTACAATGACAACGGCAGCGTCCACACGAACAATTCCCTCCTGTCGCACATTGCCTATGGACTGTATAAGAGCGGGATGTCCCTGGCGGAGGAGAGCAAGCTCTGGTTTACCTCCATTGAGCTGATCACGCCGCTGTCGGATTACGACGACGTGTACGCCTGCCTGCTTTTCAGCGCCCGCATCAACGGGCTGGAGCAGTATGCCGACACGATTACGCGCCTGTTTACCGAAGCGGGACTGCTGGGTGACCGCGAGCAGACTGCCTACGCCGCGGTGCGTGCCGACTGCGGCCGTGTGGAATTCAGCGTTTCCGATGCGCTTGCGCAAGGGTATGATTTTGTGGCGGTCTACACAACAGGGCAGGACGGATCCGGGGTGTATCAGTTCTCCGTCTGCCCGGATGTGAACGCGAGAGTGTCCTTCCTCCTCCCGGCGGGACAGTATATGCTTGTCTACGGACATCCGACGCAGGAAGGCGTTGCCTATTATGGCTATCACTCCACAGGCTGGGCGGCCGGAACGGACGGCCTTGCCTATGTGGAGGTCACGGCGGGGCAGACGACCCGCCTGAACGACATCCGTTAAGGAGGCGGCTGAAATGAAACAGAAAAGAATCTGCCTGCTGCTTGCGGCGCTGGTGCTGGCCGCATTTCTGAGCGGCTGCGGCCGGGAATTCAAAACCAACGCCGCGCAGAAGTCCGGCGAGCTGCTGCCGATCCCGGAGGGACAGCAGGCATCTGCCAGCCCGGACGGGACCTTCTCCTTCCTGTGCCCCTCGTCTGCCACGGTGCAGTGGGATGAGGACGGCGCTTACGTCTACACGGTCTCTCCGGGCGAAACGCCGTACATTCTCGTTTATTACGCCAAAGGAACGAGCTTCCAGCCCGATTCCTATTTTGCAAGCTATGCGCGGATGGTCAAAAAGGAGCACAAAGAGGCAAAGTTCGGCAAGATCTCCCAGACGACCATTGGCGAGAAAACGCTCTACATGCTGCGCAGCGAGGTGAAGGGCGACGGCACGACCTACGTCATTGACCGCTATCTGGAAATTTATCCCGATTGCAGCGTGCAGTACACCATCAAGACAAACCATGCCGGCAGTGAGGATCCTGTCTTTGCCGCGCTGGTGGAAAGCCTCTGTTTCGGCACGGACATCTATGGCGAACCGGAGCAGCCTGCGCTTTACGGCGACCTTCGCTCCGTGGCGAACGCCGAGGTCGGCATCTCCATGTCGGCCCCCGGCGGGCTGGAGATGCAGCAGATCCCCATCGGCCTGTTCGCGCAGGATGAGCATATGCTGCTCTTTGCGTCCTATCAGAACAGCGACGCAGCGGGCGCTGCGATCTATGATGCGGACGATTTTCTCGCGCGGATCGGCTCTGTGGAGGGACTGTTGCAGGCACAGCTTGGTGTAGACAGCGTCTCCATCCAGAACGGCGCCGCGGAGCAGGTAGGAAATTTCCAGGCCTACGTGTTCCCGCTTCAGGTCGCCGTAGGCAGCTTCACAGGAAGCGGAAAGCTCTACCTGACGAACGCCGCGAACGCCGGGTGCTACATCCTCTACTATGCCGTTGCGGAGGGAAGCGGACTGGAGTCGCTTGCCGAGCAGTGTATCAGCAGCTTTTCGACCGACAGTGCCCCGCAGAATACGCCGCAGTACCAGATGTTTACCGACAGCCAGCACAGCTTTTCCTTCCTCTACCGTGCCGGTGTGACGGACAAAACCGCGCAGGATATGGGCGGCATAGCGGCCATTGAGCTGTCGGACAGCGACTTCGTGCTGGTCACGCCGCTGTCGCAGAGCACCGAAGGTGTCAGCTCCGCATCGGAATACCTGACCAAATATGCGCAGGAGCTTCAGACCAACCATCCGGAAATTGCCTACACGGTGTCCGGTCCGGCGGCGGAGTCGGGCGGCCGCTATGCCTTTGAAACGGTAAAAATCACCTATACCTATGAGGAAACACCGCGTGTCCTGACCCTGAGCGCCTGCGACGGCGCGAACGGAACGATCTGGACGGTGCTCAGCACGGGGACGGAGGCCAGCGCTTCTGCATTGGAAACGCTGCACGGTGATATTCTCTGGTCGCTCCGCGTGAACTGAAAGGAGAAAGTATATGAAAAAATGGATTGCGGCGGCGCTTGCGGCGCTGCTGGTTGCCGGTTGCCTGTCCGCCTGCGGAAAGACGGACGTCGGCGGCCTCGGAACTGATGATCGCCTGAGCGCATCGGGCGCGCAGAGTCCGTCCGGCGGCGACGGCCAGCCGTCGGGCAGCATCCCCTCGGAGAACACACCGACGGAGCCGTCCTCCGAGTCCGGCTCGCAGAGCGGCGGGCTGGTGTTGGAAGCCTATACAGGAGACGGCTTTTCCATGCTTGCGCCACAGGGGTGGCGGGTTGCAACGGGGGGAGACGGCGTGAATTTCTACTTCATAATGGCCGACCCGCAGAATGATGACCGGATGGTTTTCCATTTTGGAAGGCTGGAACCGTTTTTGAAGTCCGAGGAGGCGCGCCAGTCATGGCAGTACTGGGATCCCCGTACGGGCGACGGCACACTCTATTTCAGTAAGGCACCCGTGTGTATGGAAAAGACGGCGAAGGGACTGATTGATTGCTGGGACGAGTGTATTTCCTTTCAGGATTATCTTGGCGCCGTGCTCTTTCCGCAGTTTAACAATCGCACGGTTCTGAGCTGCGACAGCTATGCGGGTTCGCTTGCGGCGGCCGGACAGGATCAGACCGTCGCTGTGGCCAGCGGCACGACGGCTTCCGGCCGGAATGCATACCTGACCTTATCCGCTGCAATATTTGACCCCGGTTATCTTGATATTTTTGAAGAGGGAATCGATACATATTACATGATAGCCTATGAGGTCAATGGTATCGTGATGCCGCAGGACTGCCCGGAGGATGTGGCGAAATCGCTGGCCATGTGCCTTTCCAGCCTGCAATTCACGCAGGAATTTGTGGATCGCGCGAACCGGCAGAGTGACGAGCAGCTTGCCGGCGTCTTACAGCGTTCCGCAGAGAACGAAGCGCTGATGGATGCCATTCTGCGCAAGTGGGGCTATTGACGGCATTTGCGCGGCACGGGCGGGAATTCCCACCCGTGCCGCGCAAGTTTTCACTGCCCACTTGACGCGGACGGCGATCAATGCTAAAATAGGAGCGATCTTATGATTTGCCGCCATGATGAAATCGGTAGACATAGCAGACTTAAAATCTGCCGGTAGAAATACCGTGCCGGTTCGATTCCGGCTGGCGGCACCAAAGGGAAGCAGCCGGGAGGCAGCTTCCCTTTTATCACATATCATAACAAAAACAGCCCCGGTCACTGGAATTCCAGCGCCCGGGGGTGCTTTTATTTTGCTGTCTGGCAATTTGGGCAGACATACTCATTGTGCCGATAGTGGAAATACAGGAAGATTTCCACCGAGATCATCAGCAGGTTCGGGAAATAGAACCAGAAAGCCAGATTGTAGGTGTGCGTGAGCAGCTTCGCAATGATGCCGCAGACATAGCCGAAGGCGATGAAGCACATGAAGAAGGGACTTTTGCCCTTCGTGGATTTGGTGCGCAGGGAACGCACGATCGCCAGCGGCCACGACAGGCCGAAGCAGACGATCATCAGCGTTTCAAAAAAACTTGCCCAGTTCATTTTTCAAGCTTCTCCTTATTCCTCAACGGTGGCGCGTGTAGTCCGGCAGAAGCTTCGGGGAGAGCTGCGGCGCATCCGTACAGGCGGCCCTGCGCTGCGCTTCAAATTCGTCCACGTGCGCGAGCGTCAGGCTGCCGACCGTTACGGTTTTCGCCTTCGCAGCGGCGTTCTTGCCTGCGCTGCGGCCAAAGACGATGATGTCCAGCAGACTGTTGCCCATCAGGCGGTTGCGGCCGTGGATGCCTCCGACCACCTCGCCGGCGGCAAAGAGGTTTTCCACGTCGGTCTGGCCGTCCGGGGTGATGTGCAGGCCGCCGTTCTGGTAGTGCAGCGTCGGATAGACAAGGATCGGCTCCCTGCGGATGTCGATGCCGTGCTTGCCGAACATCCGCAGCATGGCGGGAATGCGCTTTTCAATCGTGCCCTCGCCGTGCTTCAGCTCAATCATGGGCGTGTCCAGCCAGACGGCAAAGCCCTCGGGGGTGGGAACGCCGTTGCGGCGGTCAGTGCACTCGCGAATGATGGATGCGGCGGCGACGTCGCGGGTTTCCAGCGGGTTCATAAAGACCTCGCCGTTGGCGTTGACCAGCATTGCGCCGACGGAGCGCACCTTTTCCGTGACCAGCGCGCCGTAGATCTGCGCGGGGAAGGCGGCGCCGGTGGGGTGGTACTGGAGCGTGTCGGGATACAGGAGCTTCGCGCCCGCGCGGTAGCCGAGCACCAGACCGTCGGCGGTCGCGCCGTAGTGGTTGGAGGTCGGGAAGCCCTGATAGTGCAGACGGCCCGCACCGCCCGTGGCGAGAATGACCGTCTTGGCCTTCGCGACGAGCAGGTCGTTCGTTTCCATGTTCATAAGGACCGCGCCCGCGCAGCGGCCGGCGTCGTCCTTGATCAGCTCGATGGCGGCGGTGTAGTCCACGACTTCGATGCCGCGGTTCAGAACCTCGTCGCGCAGGGTGCGCATGATCTCCGCGCCGGAATAGTCTTTCGCCGCGTGCATCCGCTTGCGGGAGGTGCCGCCGCCGTGGGTGGTGATCATCGTGCCGTCCGGCGCCTTGTCAAATTCCACGCCCAGTTCGGACAGCCAACCGATGGCCTCCGGCGCCTGCGTGACGAGCTTGTAGAGAAGATCCTTCTGCGCGGCAAAGTGCCCGCCGCCGTAGGCGTCGAGGAAGTGCTGCGCGGGGGAGTCGTTGGGCTTGTCGGCGGCCTGAATGCCGCCCTCGGCCATCATGGTGTTCGCGTCGCCCATGCGGAGCTTGGTGACGATCAGAACCTTTGCACCCGCGTTGTCGGCCTCGATTGCCGCCGACGCGCCTGCGCCGCCGCCGCCGATGACCAGAACGTCGGTCTCATAGTCCGGGTGGGACAGATCAACGTGCTTTCCCAGTAGGCGGGACTGGCCTTCCAGCAGCCTTCGCAGCTCCAGAGGAACCTTGCTGCCCTTGTTCGGGCCGAAGTCCAGCGCGGCGAACTGGCTTTCGCGGTAGTCCGGGTGATAGGTTTTCAGAAGAACGTCTTTTTCCCCCGCGGTCATGCGCCGCGGCTCCAGACGGAGATTCGCCTCCCGCGCGGCTTCGACCTTGCGGATGGATTCCAGCATTTTTTCATCCTGATACATGGCGATCCCTCCTTATTTCTCAATCTCGCGGTGGTTGTAGAGCTCCTGCATTTCGGACAGGGGCTTGCCCATCAGATCTTCCAGCAGCGATTCGAACTTGCCCTCGTTGATCTCCTCAATGCGTTTGTCCAGATGTGCGCAGTGCGGTGCAAGGTACTTGCCGTTCAGGCGGCGCGCCAGCATCGCGACCTGCGGATGGGAGATCCCGGCGGGGCAGCGGGAGGAGCAGACACCGCACATGACGCAGTCGAAGGATTCCTCCGCGCACTTTTCGTATTCGCCGCGCTGGGCGTAGGCGATGTACTGCATGACGTTCAGACCCTGCGTGCAGGCTTTGGTGCAGGCATTGCAGCCGACGCAGGCGTAGATCTCCGGATAGAGCTGCATCATGATCTGCTGTGTGGGCTTGATCTTTTCCATGTCGTAGACAGCCTTGACCAGCGGGAAGAAGGGCAGCGTCGCGACATACATATTGTTTTCCACCTTGGTCGAGCAGGCGAGGCATGCCTTGAGCTCCCGGTCACCCGCGATGCGGTAGATCGTCGCGCAGGCACCGCAGAAGCCGTTGCGGCAGCCGCAGCCGCGGACGAGCTGGTAGCCGGAATACTCCATGGCTTCCATGATGGTCAGACTTTCCGGCACCTCGTATTTCTTGCCGAAGAGGAAAACATTGACGGTTTTTTCCATGGCTTTTCTCCTTAATACTCGTCCGGCAGGGCGTCCAGCTCGTCGAAGCGGAACACCGGGCCGTCCTTGCAGACGTACTTGGAGCCGATGTTGCAGCGCCCGCATTTGCCGAGGGCGCATTTCATTTTCAGCTCCAGCGTGGTATAGATCTGTTCCTTGGCAAAGCCAAGCTCCATCAGCCCGGCCAGCGTGAATTTGATCATAATGGGCGGGCCGCACATGACGACGGTCTTGTCCGTCGGGAATTCCAGCTCCTTGACGTAGTTGGGAACGAAGCCGACGTGACCGTCCCAGTTGTCCTGCGCGCGGTCGATGGTCAGGTGGACGTTGATGCCGTCCTCTTTGCACCATTCGTCGAGGATCTCCTGGAAATCGACCAGATCTTCCTTCGAGCGCGAACCGTAGACGATGTCGATTTTGCCGTAGCGGTCGCGGTAATGGCGGCAGTAGTTGATGACGGAATGCAGGGGCGCAAGGCCGATGCCGCCGGCGATGAACAGCAGATCCTTGCCAGCAAATGCGGTGTCCACGGGGAAGCCGTTTCCATAGGGGCCGCGCAGCGTGAGCTGCTGCCCCGGCTCCATGCCGTGCAGCCACGAGGTCACGCAGCCGCACTTTTTGATGGAGAATTCCAGAAAGCGTTCCTCCGTCGGGGAGGAGGTGATGGAAAACAGCGCCTCGCCCACACCGGGCATGGAGAGCATCGCGCACTGGCCGGGGATGTGCGCAAAGGGCTTTTTGCCGTTCCGGTCGACCACGCGGAAGGTCTTGACATCGGGCGTGTCCACGCGGATGTCCGTGACCTCAACGAGCATGGGAATCAGCGGATCGTTTCTCATTTGGCTTCCCCTCCCAGCGTTCGGATGACTTTGACGATGTTCATGTGAATGGGGCATTTCGCAAGGCAGCGACCGCAGCCGACACAGCCGAAGATACCCTCGTTGTTTTCGGGGTAGTACACCAGCTTGTGCAGAAAGCGCTGACGGAAGCGCTCAAGCTGCGTCGGCCGGGGCTGACCGGCGGACATCTGGGTGAAGTCGGAGTACATGCAGCTGTCCCAGCAGCGGAAGCGGCGCACTTTTTTGCCGGTGTCAAATTCCTCAATGTCGTAGCACTGACAGGTCGGGCAGACGAAGGTGCAGGTGCCGCAGCCAAGGCAGCTCTCGCTGAGCTGCTTCCACTCCGGACGGTCGAAGAGCGCCTTGGTCTTTCCTGCGCCGAAGCCTTCGAGGGACAGACCGTGCAGGGGGAGCTTTTCCATGACCTCCCGCGTGCGCGCCTGAAGCGCGGCGACAGCGTCCGCGCCGCCGTCTGCCAGAAGCGAAAGACGGGCCGTCAGTGCTTCGCCCTTCTCCGTGTTGGCGCGCCAGTAGAGCGCGGTTTCATCCATCCAGCAGGTCACGTCCCCGGCGGGGTCAGCCGGGTCAATGCCGAAGGCGGTGCAGAAGCAGGTTTCCTCCGGACGGGAGCAGGCGAGCGTCACGACGGTGACGTTTTCGCGCCGCGCTTGATAGAAGGTGTCGGTCGCGGAGGAGAGGAACACCCGGTCGAGAATATCGAAGCTGCGGCAGTCGCAGGCGCGCACGCCAAAGAGCACAAAGGGCGTGACCTCGGCGCGGTGCTCGACCAGCTCCAGATTTTTGCCCTCCACGCGGAAATCAACGAGATTTTCCACCTGCGGGAAGAACAAATCCTTCGCGCTGCGAATGGTGTTCAGGCGCTTCGTGAGCGTGATGCCCTCCTGCCAGCGGGTGTAATTGGCCTGACCTGCGGCGTCGTCCGCGGGGAGATAGAGCTGCTGCCCGGCGGCGATCGCCGCGAAGAGCTCGTTCAGACGAGAAAGTGGAAGCTGTTTCATTCCTCTGCTCCTCCTCTCCGGTAGACGACCGAGGGCTCACAGTCGCCCTTGTCAAAGTCCATCAGCGGCGGCTTGGTGGTGAAATCTGCGCCCGCCTGATAGTCGCCGTACAGCTCGTTGATGTCCTTGATGAACTTGCGGTTGAGCAGATGCAGCGGGATATGCTGCGGGCAGACGCGAGAGCATTCGCCGCAGTCCGTGCAGCGGGAGGCCACATGGAACGCGCGGATGATATGGAAGAGATTTTCTTCAAAGGAGTCCGCGGCGGCCTTGTTCTGCACGCCGGAATCGTGGTTGTCAAACACGCATTTTTCGCAGGAGCAGGCCGGGCAGACGTTGCGGCAGGCATTGCAGCGGATGCAGCGGGAGAGCTCACCGCGCCAGAAGGCGAAGCGCTCCTCCGGCGTCATGCGCTCCAGCCGCTCGACTTCGGCAAAGCGGGAGCTGTCCTGTTCCTCGCCTTGCTCGCCGATCAGCTCGTCGAAGCAGACGATTTTCTTGCTCTTGCAGGTTTCGCACTTGCCGAGCAGCACGTCCGCGCGGTTCAGCGTAACGTCGCCGTAGATCGTCCGGGCGGTGAGCGTATCGCCGCCGTCTTCGACGGCGGTCACACCGGAAGCGCCGCGGGCCTTGATTTTTTCAATGTCGCACATGCCTTCGCACTGCACGCCGACGGCGTAGACGTTTTCGCGCAGAATGCGGTGCTCCTTGAGAAGCTGCACAAAGGAATAGGAGTCGCAGGGCTTGAGAAAGACCGCGACTTTTCCGCCCTTGCGGGATTCCGCAATCAGATATTTTGACAGATTTGCACCGGAAAACACGCCGTAGACGAAGTCCTTTTCTGCCTCGGCGGCGTCGGTAAAGACCGCAGGCGTCAGGTCATAGAAGAATTCGCCGGCCTTCCAGCCGAGGACGCGATCCACTTCGCCAGAGGTCAGCAGCGAAAGCGCCCGTTCTTTTACTCTTTGCATCGCAGATCCTCCAGTTTCCGGTTTTCGCCCAGTGCGGCGACGGTTTGTACGAATTCATTCATCGTGGCGGCGAACTTTGCGCCCTCCGCGGCGGAGACCCACTCCACACGGGTGCGCTCACGCTCAATGCCGAGGTAGTCCAGCATGGAGAACAGCAGCGTCATGCGCCGGCGGGCGTAGTAATTGCCGGTGGTGTAGTGGCAGTCGCCGGGATGGCAGCCGCACAGGATCACGCCGTCCGCGCCGCGCTGGAAGGCACGCAGGATGAACAGCGGATTCAGACGGCAGGAGCAGGGGATCCGGATGATCTTTACGTCGGCCGGATAGCTCAGGCGGTTCGTGCCGGACAGGTCGGCGCCCGCGTAGGAGCACCAGTTGCAGCAGAAGGCCACGATGGTCGGACGGTATTCACTTACCTGCATATCGCATCCACCTCCGCGAGAATCTGTTGATTGGAGAAGCCCTTGAGGTCCATGGCCCCGGAGGGACAGGCGACCGTGCACGCGCCGCAGCCCTGGCAGACGGCCGGGTTGACCTGTGCCACACGGCGCAGGAGGGTTGTGCGGTTCGGACCGCGGAATTCCTTGTCCACATAGGTGATCGCACCGTAGGGGCAGACCTTTTCGCAGCTGGAGCAGCCATTGCACATCAGCTCATTCGGCTGGGCGGTGCAGGGGTTGCACAGAAGCTGATCCTTGCACAGAAGGCCAATGACCTTGGAGGCTGCGGCGCCCGCCTGCGCGACGGTTTCGGGGATGTCCTTCGGCCCCTGACAGGTGCCGGAGAGGAAGATGCCCGCCGTCGGGCTTTCGACCGGGCGCAGCTTCGGGTGGGCTTCCGTGAAGAAGTCGTTCGTGTCCATGGAGGCGGTCAGCATCGTGGCAAGACCACGGGCGGAGGCATCCGGCTCGATGGCGGCTGCGAGGACGACCATATCCGCGTCAATGTGGAGCTGACGGTTGTCCAGCAGGTCCGATGCCTGCACCTTGAGCTTGCCGTTTTCCGGCACGACCTTGCCGACCATGCCCTTGATGTAATGCACGCCGTATTCCTCGACCGCACGGCGGTAGAACTCGTCGAAATTCTTGCCGGGCGTGCGCACGTCGATGTAGAACACATAGACATCGGTATCGGGGTATTTTTCGCGGCAGAGCATGGCGTGCTTGGCCGTGTACATGCAGCAGATCTTGGAGCAGTAGGGCTTGCCCTTTTCGCCGCCGTCACAGCGGGAGCCGACGCACTGGACAAAGACGATGGTCTTGGGGTGCGTGCCGTCGGAGGGACGCAGCAGGGTGCCGCCCGTGGGGCCGGCGGCGTTCATCAGACGCTCAAATTCCAGAGAGGAAACGACGTCCGGGCTCTGGCTGTAGGCAAACTCGTCGAATTTATCGAGCTTGATGGGATTGAAGCCTGTCGCGGCGACGATCGCGCCGTACTCGCGGACGATATGCTCGTCCTTCTGTGTGTAGTCGATCGCTCCGGCGGTGCAGACCTTGGAGCAGACGCCGCACTTGCCGGTTTTCAGCATGGTGCAGTAGTTGGCGTCGATGGTGGCGATCTTCGGCACGGCCTGCGCGAAGGGAATGTAGATCGCGCGGCGGTTGTCAAGGCCGAGATTGAATTCGTTGGGCACCTTTTTCTGCGGGCACTTTTCCGTGCACAGCCCGCAGCCGGTGCAGACATCCTCTTTGACGTAGCGCGCCTTTTTGCGGATGGTCACCTTGAAGTTGCCGACAAAGCCCTTGACGTCCTCCACCTCGGAGTAGGAATAGATGTGGATCTTCTCGTTCTGCGCGCAGTCGACCATTTTCGGGGTCAGGATACAGGCGGCGCAGTCGAGGGTGGGGAAGGTCTTGTCAATCTGGGTCATCTTGCCGCCGATGGTCGGCTGCTTTTCGACAATGTCGACCTCAAAGCCCGCATCCGCGATGTCCAGCGCGGTCTGGATGCCGGCGATGCCGCCGCCGATGACCAGCGCGCGCTTCGTGACGGGGCTGGTCATTGCGGTCAGGGGTGCGTTGAGCTGCACCTTCGCAATGGCGGCCCGGCCGAGAATGACGGCCTTGGCCGTGGCCTCCTCGCGGTTTTTGTGGATCCAGGAGCACTGCTCGCGGATGTTCGCGATCTCGACCATATAGGGGTTCAGCCCGGCCTTCTCGCAGGTCTTGCGGAAGGTCGTTTCATGCATCCGTGGGGAGCAGGAGCAGACGACCACGCCGGTCAGACCGTACTCGTGAATTTTGTTCTGAATCAGATCCTGTCCCGTCTGGGAGCACATATATTGGTAGTTGGTGGAAAAAACAACGCCGGGTTCCCGGGCGAGCGCCTCGGAAACGGCCTGCACGTCCACGGTTGCGGCGATATTACTGCCGCACCAGCATACGAAAACGCCGATTCTCTGCATTGCTTTTCCTCCTTATCTTCTGTATTTCCGGAATGCGCTGGTAACTGCCTGCTGCGGCAGTGCCTCGTCGAGCTTTTCCGGGATGGCCTCCGGCGGCAGATGCGTCTGCCCCTGCTGGCGCAGGAGCACCAGACGGACGGCCTCAATGAGTTTCGCCGGCTCCACACTGCGCGGGCAGCGCTCGACGCAGGCAAAGCAGCTCAGGCAGGTGTAGATGCCGCGGGAGTGCATCAGCTCGTCGATCCGGCCGGATTCGACCATGGAAACGAACTGGTGCGGATGGTAGTCCATCTCGTCATAGGCGGGGCAGCTCGCCGAGCACTTGCCGCACTTCATGCACTTGCGCGGATTCACGCCGGAGATGCGCTGCACGGTTTCCATGAGATCGTTCATTGCTGCTCCTCCTTTACGCCCAGCGCTTCGGCCAGAAGCTCCGTGAAGTAGTGCACGGGCAGACGGCCGTCGGTGTTTTCCGAGAGATTATACATACAAAGCGGGCAGGCCGTGATCAGCTCCTGCGCGCCGCAGGCGGCTGCGTTGTCCAGCACCTTCTGCGCCTGCCTGGAGGCATAGGTGCGGTTTTCCAGCGTGGTGTAGCCGCCGCAGCATTCGTTGCGCATGGCGTAGATGACCGGCTCTGCGCCGATGGCGCGGATGAAATCCTCCAGAATCGTCGGATTCTCCGGGTCGTCAAAGCCCAGCTCGCGGCTGGGGCGCAGCAGCAGGCAGCCGTAGTACGCGCCGATCTTACGCCCGGTCAGGGGATGGACGACCTTCTCGCGCAGACGGTCGAAGCCCACGCGGTCGCGCAGCACTTCCAGATAGTGCAGCACTTCCGTTTCCCCTGTGTAGGGAACCTCGGGGGCTAAGTAGTTGTTGACCTTCTCGCGGATGGAGGGGTCGTTTTTCAGGTCGCCGTTGACCCGCTTGATGACGTGGTGGCAGGCCGAGCACAGCGTGACCAGCGCTTCGCCGCGCTCGCGCGCGGCCATGAGCGCGCGGACGGAGGAGAGCCGTGTGGCGATCTCGTCGCGTGCCATGGGATAGACCGCGCCGCAGCACTGCCACTGGTCCAGCTCCCGCAGGGTGAAGCCCAGCGCATCGGCGGACGCGCGGCCCCAGCGGTCCAGCTCCACGCCCTTGGTTTTCAGCGTGCAGCCGGGAAAATAACTGAATGTCATAAGAATCCCTCTTTGTCAGACCATCTGTTCCGGATGGAACACCTCGTCGAATTTTTCGGGCGTCAGGAAGCCGAGACGGACGCAGGCTTCCCGGAGAGAAATGTTTTCCTTATAGGCCAGCTTCGCGGTTTTTGCCGCATTTTCATAGCCAATGTAGGGGTTGAGCGCCGTGACCAGCATCAGGGAATTGTGCAGGTTGTGGTGCATCTTCTCGCGGTTGGCGCGGATGCCACAGGCGCAGCGGTCGTTGAAGGAGTTCATCGCCTCGGCGAGCAGACGCGCGGATTGCAGGAAATTGTAGATGCACACGGGCATAAAGACGTTCAGCTCAAAATTGCCCTGCGATGCGGCAAAGCAGACGGCGGTGTCATTGCCCATGACCTGCACGGCGACCATGGTCAGCGCCTCGCACTGCGTGGGGTTGACCTTGCCGGGCATGATGGAGGAGCCGGGCTCGTTTTCGGGGATGAAGATCTCGCCCAGACCGTCGCGGGGGCCGGAGGCCAGCCAGCGCACGTCGTTTGCGATCTTCATCAGGTCGGCGGCCAGCGCCTTGAGCGCGCCGTGGGCAAAGACGATCTCGTCCTTGGAGGTCAGCGCGTGGAACTTGTTCTCCGCCGTGCGGAATTCCTTGCCGGTCAGTTCGGAAATTTCCTCGGCAACCAGACGGTCAAAGCCCTTCGGGGCGTTCAGCCCGGTGCCGACGGCCGTGCCGCCCAGCGCGAGCTCCTTCAGTTCCGGCAGGGCCAACAGCAGGAGCTTTTTGTCCTTCTCCAGACTGCTTCTCCAGCCGGAGATCTCCTGACTGAATTTAATGGGCGTTGCGTCCTGCAAGTGCGTCCGGCCGGACTTGACCACGTCGTCGTTTTCCTGCTCCAGACGCAGGAGCGATGCGATCAGACGGTCGATGGCGGGCAGAACACGTCCTTCAATGGCCTCCGCCGCAGCGATGTGCATCGCGGTGGGGAAGGTGTCGTTGGACGACTGGGACATATTGATGTCGTCGTTCGGATGCAGGAGCTTTTCGCCTGCGATCTCGTTGCCGCGGTTGGCAATGACCTCGTTGGCGTTCATGTTTGATTGCGTGCCGGAGCCGGTCTGCCAGACGACAAGGGGAAAGTGCTCATAGAGCTTGC
>UQWH01000055.1 GCA_900544705.1 uncultured Eubacteriales bacterium
TCACGAGCTTCCCGCTTTTCAGCAGATCCGAGGTCTTGCGGATGCCGCCCAGCACGTCGTTGTCCGCCTTGCGGACGTTCCAGCCCTCCTGCCGCAGCAACGCGATAAAGCTGGCCGCCGAGGGGTCGACGATCACTGCCGTGATCTCCCGCGTCCCGGCCAGCTCCCGCAGCGCGGCGGCGTATTCGCTGTCGGTCATCTGGCGCATCTCGCGCCGCGAGTCGAAGTAGAATTCCTTCACGCGGTACCACACACCCTTTTGCAGTCCCCACAGTCCGAAGGATGCGGGATTGACCGTTCCGTAGTCGCAGGAGATATACCACTGGGAAAACTCTCCCGGCGGCACGGGCGGCGCGTCCGCTGCGTCGAAGAAGTCATACACCCGCCCCTCCGCAGCGACCCACTGTCCCAGAATGAACCGCCGGTAGAACACGCCCGAATACAGCCGCGCGTAGCGCTGGCGGATGGCCGGCGAGAGCGAGGGATTGTCCTCCATGGTAAAGTGCAGATACAGACAGTTGCGTGCCTGCGCGCCGAGGATCCACTCGTTGTAAAACCAGTGCTGCGGCCCCTCCGGATTGCAGTTGAACCACAGGCGGCTGCCGGTGACGGAGCAGCGCGCGCAGGCCTGTTCGACGAAGCTGCGCGGCATCAGGGCGACCTCGTCGAGCAATATTCCCGCGAAGGTGATGCCCTGGATCAGCGCCGAGGAGCTTTCGTCCCGCCCGCCGAAGATGTAAAAGTCATTTGTTTTTCCCCGGTAGGTCACGCGCACGAGATTTTCCGTCCGCTTTTCCTGCACGCGGAAGCCGATCACCTTCAGTTTCGGCAGCAGCTCCGACAGCACGTTCCGCCGCAGCGAGGCGATGGTCTTTCCGCAGATGCCGAAGCGCGTCCCGCGGAACGTGCTGCACGCCCAGACGAAGAAGCTCAGCCCCATGCACAGCGTCTTTCCGGAGCGGACGGCGCCGTCGCAGATGATGGCCTCGCAGCCGTGCCAGCGGCTCTGCGGCCGCCACCAGTTGAGCACGACGCGCTGCTTTTCGGAAAAGATCACAGCTCCTCGCCGTCCCCCGCGGCCGCCGCAAAGAAGGCCTCAGCACAGTCCACGTCCCCGCCGCCCGCCTCCAACAGGCGCTCCAGCGCGCGGATGCGGTCTACGAGCTTGATCTCCACCGTCCCCTTCTCGTTGCGCTTCACCTCGCTCAGCAGGCTCAGGTCGAGCGCGTCCACGTCCGGCGCATCCTCCAGCACAAGCCTTACGCAGTCGTTGGCCCGCCCGAAGGCAAACCGCGCCAGCTGCCGCAGCACGTCCTGCCGCTTCACCTCGCCCAGCGACCGCTGCAATTCCAGCTCCTTCTGTACCCCCGGCATTGCGAGCAGCCGGATGCCGTCCTCCCCGCCGACCGCTTCCGCCGCCCGCCCGGCGTCCATGCAGCGCAAATACGCCGCAGCAAACCGCCGCTTTTCCGGAACACTCATTTTCATTCCTCCACTCAGAATCTCCAAAAGGCATACAAAAACCGCGCCTTCAACCGAAGGCGCGGTTTTTAGAGAAATTACCCCGTTTTGTGCAACTGTCCGAAAAATTTTGTGTTTTAATCCCGTCGGGCCGTGTCCGGCTTCGCCGCCGCGATCGGCCCCATGCAGACGCGCTCCTGCGCGCAGTTTCCGCAGTATCCGCCGTGAATGGCCGGCAGCTTCGGGTCGTGCAGCTCGGAGTGGCTGCCGGGCGCAGGCTTCTGTTTTTCCATAAAAAATCCCTCCGCCCTTAGTTTGGCGGAGGGAGGATAAATTACGCGCAGAAAAAATTGGAAATCATTCGCAGGTCTGTACCAGACGGAACGCGCCGTAGCTTCCGGCGTCGTTGCCGAGCGTCGCGAGAACAAAGCGCGTCGGCTTGCAGGCATAGAAGCACTTCTCCTTATAATGGCGCGCCACCGCCTCGGTCAGATAGCTGCCGGTCTTGCTCACGCCGCCGCCCAGAACGATGCACTCCGGGTCGCAGACTGCGGAAGCCATGGACAACGCCTCCGCCAGATAGCCGAATACCACTTCCAGCGTTTCTTCGGCAAAGGCGTCGCCCTTCTTTGCCGCGTCAAAGACGTCCTTGCAGGTCAGGTTTTCCACCTGCCGCAGGCTCGTCTGTGTCTGTGATGCGGCCAGCCGCTCCTTCGTTACGCGCACGATGCCGTTGGCGGAGGCGTACTGCTCCACGCAGCCGCAGCGCCCGCAGGTGCAGGGATGGCGGTCCGGCGCGCTGATCGCGATATGTCCGATCTCGCCGCCCGCGCCGTGCGCGCCGGTCAGGACCTTGCCGTCAAGAATGATGCCGCCGCCGATACCGGTACCAAGGGTGACAAAGAGCGCCGACCGGCAGCCCTTGCCGCCGCCTTTCCAGTATTCGCCCAGCGCCGCGACGTTGGCGTCGTTGCCGGCCTTCACGCGCAGGCCGGTCAGACCGCCCAGCACGTCGTGCAGATTGAAGCCGCCCCAGCCGCCGATGTTGACGCAGCGGTCGAGATCGCCCCGGTCGTTGACCGCGCCCGGCACGCCGATGCCGATGCCGATCACGTTTTCCTTTGCGATCTTCTGCTCCTTCAGAATGTCCTCCACCGCCGCGGCGATGTCGGGCAGGATAGCCTCTCCGCAGGCTTCCGTGCGGGTCGGAATCTCGCGGCAGGCCAGCCGCTCGCCCGTTTCGTCAAAAAAACCCAGTTTGACCGTCGTTCCGCCGACGTCCACGCCAAAACCGTAACGCATTTTGTTTTCTCCTTTTCTGGTTTCTCCGCCCATTATAGCGTATCGCGCAGCATTTTTCCATCCGCCGGGCAAAAAAATGTTGAGTTTTTTGAAAACTTGCAGTAACATAAGGGTAGATTTTCGCAAAGGAGAAATGCAACATGCTGAAAGTTGATATATCCAACGTCTGGGGCGACCTTTCGCTGCCGGATATGCTCGCGGCCGAGCCAGAGGTTTTCGCCGCGCATAAGACCCTGATGGAGGGCAAGGGCGAGGGGCACGATTTCCTCGGCTGGCTGAACCTGCCGACCTTTGAGGAAACGGACGAGCTGCGCCGCATCCGCCGCGCCGCCGAGCGCATCCGCGCCGACTCCGACGTTCTGGTCGTCGTCGGCATCGGCGGCTCCTATCTGGGGCCGCGCGCCGCCATCGAGCTGGTCAAGGGCCAGCACCACAACCTCAAAGACTCCGACCCGCAGGTCTTCTTCGCGGGCAACAATCTCTCCACCCGTGCATGGCAGGATCTGTGCGGCCTTCTGGATGGCAAGGACTTCTCCGTCAATATCATCTCCAAGTCCGGCACCACCACCGAGCCGGCCATCGCCACCCGCGCGCTGCGCTGGATGCTCGAGCGCAAGTACGGCGCAGAGAAGGCCAAGAAGCGCATCTATGTCACCACCGACCCCGCCAAGGGCGCCCTGCGCCAGATGGCCACGGAGGAGGGCTACGAAACCTTCGTCATCCCGCCCGATGTCGGCGGCCGCTACAGTGTCCTGACCGCCGTCGGCCTGCTGCCCATGGCCGTCGCGGGCATCGACCCCATGGACGTGATGCTGGGCGCGGCCCGCGCGCGCAAGGAGCTGGACGTCCGCTCCTTTGAAAACCCCGCGTGGCAGTATGCCGTCATCCGCAATCTTCTCTACCGCCGCGGCAAGGCCATTGAGATCCTCTGCTCCTATGAGCCGAGCTTCCGCTGCTTCGCCGGCTGGTGGCAGCAGCTCTTCGGCGAGAGCGAGGGCAAGGACGGCAAGGGTCTGTTCCCCGTCGCCGCGGAGTTCACGGCCGACCTGCATTCTCTGGGCCAGATGATCCAGCAGGGTCAGCGCAATATCTTTGAAACCGTCGTGCGCTTTGCGCCGTCGCGCAAGCCCGTCACGATCGAGCCGGACTGGAAGAATCTCGACGGCCTGAACTATCTGGAGGGCAAGACGCTCGACTTTGTCGAGGAGCAGGCCTTCCTCGGCACGCTGAGCGCCCATGTTGACGGCGGCGTCCCCAACATCATCCTGCAAACCGACGAGGTCGACGCGGACACGCTGGGCGAGCTGTTCTACTTCTTCGAGCTGTCCTGCGGCATTTCGGCCTATATGCTGGGCGTGAACCCCTTCAACCAGCCGGGCGTGGAATTCTATAAGAAGAATATGTTCCACCTGCTGGGCAAGCCGGGCTATTGATAAAAAAATCAACCGCACGGTTGCAAAATCAGGGAAAGCCTGATAAAATGGGTGCATAACACAAAGGAGGTTGTTTCTATGGTGAAACTCATTGCAGGACTGAAGGGCTCCGGCAAGACAAAGCAGCTCATTCACGACATCAACGAATCCGTGAAGAACGAGGCCGGCAGCATGGTCTGCATTGAAAAGGGCACAAAGCTCCGCTACGACATCGACATTCGTGTGCGTCTGATCGACTATCAGGAGTATTCCATGGGCTCTCTGTCCTTCCTGAAGGGCTTTATCAGCGGTCTGCACGCCGGGAATTTTGACATCAGTCATATTTTTATCGACAGCTTCTACAAGCTGGTAGACAATGCGTCCGTGCAGGAGGTCGAGGATTTCGTGCTCTGGTGTGAGCAGTTCGGCAAGGCGAACGATCTCTGCTTTACCATCGCGGTTTCCGAGGATCCGGAGAAGCTCTCCGAAGCGACCAAAGCCTTCCTGTAATAGAATCAAAAAACTGCCGCCGATCCGGATGGGTCGGCGGCAGTTTTGTATTGTCCGTTACTTTTTTTCGATCGCCATGACCTTGTCGATCCGGCGCTGGTGGCGCTCCACGCCGGAAAACGGCGTGTCCAGCCAGGTGTCCACGATCTCCAGTGCGAGCATGGGGCCGACGACCCCGGCGCCCAGCGCCATCATGTTGGTGTCGTTGTGCTCGCGGGTCAGGCGGGCGGACATCTTGTCGTGCAGCAGCGCGCAGCGCACACCGTTCACCTTGTTCGCCGTGATGCTCACGCCGATGCCGGTCGTGCAGACCAGAATTCCGCGTTCGCACTCGCCGGAGGCCACCGCCTCCGCCGCCGGGCGGGCATAATCGGGATAGTCGCAGCTGTCCTTCGTGTAGGTGCCGAAGTCGCGGCACTCGAAGCCGCGGGCTTCCAGATGCGCCTTGATCTCGTTTTTCAGTTCCAGACCGCCATGGTCACAGCCAAGAGAAATTTTCATCATACAAACCTCCAAAAATTCAGGGTATCCAGAGTTCCATCAGATAAAACAGGGGCATCGCCACGGCGCACAGGATCTCCGCACCGCGCCAGCGCCGGCCGAGCGTCGTGAGGGTCCACGCCGGGAGCGCCAGCAGCGCCGCGGGCAGCAGATCGACGCCGCCGAGCAGCCGCAGCGCAAAAAACGGCAGCGGCAGCAGCAGAAGCGCCGCACAGCGCAGCTCGCGCAGACGGATCAGCCCGTGCAGCACCGGCAGCAGCGACGCCGCCGCGTACAGCAGCACATAGCACTCGCGCCACCGCAGCACGGTTTCCGGCGCAGTCTGCCGCAGCCCGGCAAAGCCCCGTCCCAGCGCGCCCAGAAGCGCGGAAAAGAAGCTCCCGTCGGCAAGTCCCAGCACCGCAAAGGACTTCCCCGCCAGCAGTTCCCGCCCCGCATAGAGCACGGGAACGCACAGCGCCACGGTCAAGACCGTCAGCCCCAGCGACGCAAGCAGCGCCCGCAGGCGGGCGTGCTCGGCAAAGTGCCAGCGCTGTAGCTGTGCAAAGACATATGCCCCCACATAGACGGGCGCCAGCCAGAAAAACCTCCCGTCCAGCAGCACCGCCGCGCCGAACAGCAGCGTGAAGCCCGGCAGCAGCAGTCCCGCCGGGAAAAGGCCCTTCTTCGGGTCTCTCCCCATCCAGAGCTGGAGCACGGGCAGCGACAGCAGAACCAGCGCCGCAGCCGGTCCCTCCGGCAGCATGGCCGGGAGCAGCGCCGCGGAAAGTGCCGCCGTCAGCGCGTCGGCGCACAGCAGGCGAAGCCACAGGTAGGCTGCCGCCGCTTCCAGTGCGGCATAGGCCGTCTGCCAGTGCAGAAAAGCCTCCGCCCGCAGAGCAAAGCCGGACGCGGCCAGCACCGCGACTGCCGCGCCGCATACCGCCGCCAGCACGCCCCACGGCGCGTCGAGCGCGCGGAGCCTGCCGCAGCGCAGCGCGGTAAAGCGCGGCCGGTCGATCCTTCCCATCCACTCGGTCGTGCCGCGGCGCGGCCGCATGGCGGAAAAGTAGAACAGCAGCAGCGCAAGCGCGAGGATCAGAAAGCCTGCCACCGGCACAAAGTGCTCCGGCGCCCAGTCAGCCATTCGGATGTCCACGGGTCCACCCCCTGTTTTCGCCGGGGAACCAGGCCGTTTCCCGGTATTTTTTTCATTTTACCACACTTTTCTGCCGAGCGCAAGGACTTACCGCAGCGCCGCGATCGCCTCTTCCAGTGCGCTTGCAAAGGCGCGGATGTCGTCCTCGGTCGTTTCGTCGGAGAGGGACACGCGGATGGAGCCGTCGATCAGCTCCGGTGCCGCGCCCATCGCCTCAAGCACATGGCTCCGGTGGCCCTTGCTGCACGCCGAGCCGGCGGAAACATACACGTCCCGGTCCTGCAAGGCGTTGATCAGTCCCTGCGAGCGCAGGCCGCGCACCGCCAGATTCACAATGTGCGGCGCTTCCTGCGCGCCGAGCAGCGTCACGCCGTCGATTTCTGTGACCAGCTCGCGGCACAGCGCCGTCAAGCGGTTCTGCTCCGCAATGTCGTGCTGGCGCGTGGGCAGTTTTGCCTCGCAGGCGGCGGCAAAGCCCGCAATGAGCGGCAGCATCTCCGTTCCGCTGCGCAGCTTGGATTCCTGCCCTCCTCCGTAGATCAGAGGCGGCAGATTCAGCCCCGGCCGCAGATACAGCGCGCCCACGCCCTTCGACGCATGGATCTTGTGTCCGGACACGGAGATCGCGTCCGCCCCCAGCGTCGAAGCGCGGAAGGACACCTTGAAGAAGCCCTGCACCGCGTCGGTGTGAAAGATCGCGTCCGGGCAGACGCGGTGCGTCAGCTTCGCCATCTTCTCGATCGGCATGACCGCGCCGGACTCGTTGTTGACCATCATGATGCTGACGAGCACCGTGTCCTTCCGCAGCGCGCCCTGCAATTGCTCCAGTGTGACGCGTCCCAGCGCGTCCGGCTGCAAATACGTGACCTCAAAGCCGCGCTCTTCCAGCTTTTTCATGGGATTGAGCACCGCGTGGTGCTCGACCGCCGTGGTGATCGCATGCCTGCCGCGCTTTGCCATCCGCTCCGCGCCGGAAAAGATCGCCCAGTTGTCGGCCTCCGTGCCGCAGGAGGTGAAAAACACGCGCTCGGGCTGCGCGCCCAGCGCCGCCGCGACGCTCTGCCGCGATCTTTGCAGCAGCCGCGCCGCCGAAATGCCCAGCCGGTGGACGGAGCTGGGATTGCCCCAGTCCTCGGTGAGCGCGCGCAGCGTGGCCTGCACCGCCGCCTCGCATGGGCGGGTCGTCGCGGCGTTATCCAGATAAATCATTGTACATCCTCCCGGATCATCTGCCGGTAGTCCAGCGCCTTGAAGCCCATGCGGGCATACAGGCGCATGGCGCCGGTGTTTTCCTCCTCGACCTCCAGCCGCAGGCGGCGGGCGCCCAGCGATGCTCCGTAGCGGCGGAGAAAGTCAAAAAATTCGCTGCCCAGCCCCTGATTTCTCGCCTCCGGCCGGAGATAAAGCTCCTCCAGCCACAGCTCCAGCCCGCCGGCCTCATGGGAATATTTTTTCGACAGCAGCGCGTAGCCGCAGGCCTTTTCGCCCCGACACAGCAGGAAGCAGCTCTGGCTCGTGCCCTCGGAAAAGAGGTCGTCCAGCGCGGCCTCATGATAGGCTGCCGGGACAGGATGCAGCACCGCGTCGGAGCGGTAAAATTCGTCAAACATCTCCCGCAGGATCCCGCGGTCGTCCGTTGTTGCCGTTCGGATCATAATAGATCGTCCTTTCGTTGCATTACATAAAAAGCTGCCCCGCGTTCGGGCGGGGCAGCTCAAAACCGCGGTTTACTTTTTCTTCGCCAGCGCCTCGCGGATCTTGGCGCAGATGCCGTCCGCCGTCAGGCCGTAGGCCGCCAGAACCTCGCCCGCCTTGCCGCTGCGGCCGAACTCGTCGTTCACGCCGTGGCGCACGACCGGCACGGGGCAATGCTCGCCGACATATTCCGCGACCGCGCCGCCAAGACCGCCGATGATGTTGTGTTCCTCGGAGGTGACGATGCAGCCGGTTTCCTTTGCGGCCTTCTCGACCAGCGCGCCGTCGAGCGGCTTGATCGTGTGCATATCGATCACGCGGACGGAAACGCCTTCTTTTGCCATCGTTTCGCGCGCGGCCAGCGCCATCTGCACCATCATGCCCGTGGCGATGACGGTCACGTCGCTGCCGGAGGCCAGCTCGATGCCCTTGTCCAGTTCAAACTTGTAGCCGGGGATCTCGTCGGTGACGGTGTCCACCGCGGCGCGGCCCAGACGCAGATAAGCCGGGCCGTCGTAGTTCAGCAGCGCCTCGACGGCGAGCTTCATCTCGTGACCGTCGCAGGGGCAGAGGACCTTCATACCGGGGATGACGCGCATGAGTGCGAAATCCTCGATGCACTGATGCGTCGCGCCGTCCTCACCGACGGACAGACCGCCGTGCGAACCGACGACCTTGACGTTCAGATGCGGATAGGCGACGGAGTTGCGCACCTGCTCCCATGCGCGCCCGGCGGCGAACATGGCGAAGGTGTTGGTAAAGGGCTTGAAGCCGCAGGTGGCCATACCGGCGGCGACGCCGGTCATGTTGCACTCCGCGATGCCCATGTCAAAGAACCGCTCGGGGTACTTGGCCGCAAAGCCCTTGGTCATGGTCGCGCCCGCCAGATCGGCGTCGAAAACGACCAGCTCCGGATATTTTTCCGCCAGCTCTACGAGCGCCTCGCCGTAGGCGGCGCGGGTTGCGATCTTTCCTGCCATATTACTTGCCCTCCAGTTCCGCTAATTTTGCTTCCAGCTCGGCCTTGCCCTGTTCGTACTGCTCGTCGTTGGGAGCCTTGCCATGCCAGCCGGCGTTGTTTTCCATGAAGGAGATGCCCTTGCCCTTGACGGTCTTCATCAGCAGTACCGTAGGCTTGCCCTTGACGGTCTTGGCTTCCTCGAAGGCGCGCACGAGCGCGTCGAAATCATGCCCGTCGACATGGATGACGTTCCAGTTGAAGGCCTCAAACTTCTTGTCCAGCGGCTCAGAGGGCATAACGTCCTTCGTCGCGCCGTCGATCTGAAGGCCATTGACGTCCACGACCGCACAGAGGTTGTCCAGCTTGTACTTTGCGGCGGACATCGCCGCCTCCCAGACCTGCCCCTCCGCGATCTCGCCGTCGCCGAGGACGGCATAGACGCGGTAGTCCTTCTTCGCGACCTTGCCGGCCAGCGCCATGCCGACCGCAGCGGAGATGCCCTGGCCCAGAGAGCCGGTGGACATATCCACACCGCGGACATAATGCATCTCGGCGTGGCCGGACATATGTCCCTTGATGGAGCGGAAGAGCTTCAGATCCTCCACGGGGAAATAGCCGCGCAGCGCCAGCACGGGGTACAGTGCCGGTGAGCAGTGACCTTTGGACAGCACGAAGCGGTCGCGGTCGGGCCACTGGGGGTTCTTCGGGTCGATGTTCATCACATTGAAATAGAGCGTGGTAATGGCGTCCACGGCGGACAGGCTGCCGCCGATGTGGCCGGAGGCCGCGGTGTGGACGGCGAACAGCCCCAGCAGGCGCGCCTTATACGCCATGATCTCCAGTTGTTTCCCGTACAGTTTTTCCATGATCTTCCTCCTCAGAATTTGATGCGCTCTGCCAGATAAGCCTTCAGCTCACTGATGGGGATGCGCTCCTGCTGCATGGTATCGCGGTCGCGGACGGTGACGGCGTTGTCGGGCGAGATGCCGTTTTCGGGGTCGCCGACGGTGTCAAAGTCCACGGTGATGCAGTAGGGTGTGCCGATCTCGTCCTCGCGGCGATAGCGCTTGCCGATGGAGCCGGCGTCGTCGAAATCGACCATAAAGTCCTTCTGTAATTCGTGATAGATCTTCTCCGCCGCGGGCGAGAGCTTCTTCGACAGCGGCAGCACGGCGGCCTTGAAGGGCGCGAGCGCCGGATGCAGATGCAGCACGACGCGGATGTCGTCGTTGCCCTTCTTGTCCTGCCCGACGACCTCTTCGTCGTAGGCGTCGGCGAGGAAGGCAAGGAAGCTGCGTTCCACGCCGAGGGACGGCTCGATGACATATGGGATGTATCTCTGGTTCTTTTCCTGATCGTAGTAGGTCAGGTCACGGCCGGAGGTGTTCTGATGCTGGGTCAGGTCGTAGTCCGTGCGGTCTGCGACGCCCCACAGCTCGCCCCAGCCGAAGGGGAAGAGGAACTCGAAGTCGGTCGTTGCCTTGGAGTAGAAGCAGAGCTCTTCGGGGTCGTGGTCGCGCAGGCGGAGGTTCTCCTCCTTCATGCCGAGGCTCAGCAGCCACTGCTTGCAGAAGCCGCGCCAGTAGGCAAACCACTCCAGATCGGTGTTCGGCTCGCAGAAGAACTCCAGCTCCATCTGCTCGAATTCACGCACGCGGAAGATGAAGTTGCCCGGCGTGATCTCGTTGCGGAAGGACTTGCCGATCTGGCCGATGCCGAAGGGGAGCTTGCGGCGCGTGGTGCGCTGGACGTTGGCAAAGTTGACGAAAATGCCCTGTGCGGTTTCCGGACGGAGGTAGACGGTGTTCTTCGCGTCCTCGGTCACGCCCTGAAAGGTCTTGAACATCAGGTTGAACTGGCGGATGTCCGTGAAGTTGTGCTTGCCGCAGGTGGGGCAGGGCACGTTGTGCTCCTCGATGAAGGCCTTCATCTCGGCCTGCGAGAGCGTGTCGACGGGCTTTTCCAGTTCCATGCCGTGCTCGGCGCAGTAATCCTCGATGAGCTTGTCCGCACGGAAGCGCTCGTGGCACTCGCGGCAGTCCATCAGCGGGTCGGAGAAGCCGCCGAGGTGGCCGGAGGCGACCCACGTCTGGGGGTTCATCAGGATGGCGGCGTCCAGGCCCACGTTATAGGGGTTCTCCTGCACGAATTTCTTCCACCATGCGCGCTTGATGTTGTTTTTCAGCTCTGCGCCGAGGGGGCCGTAGTCCCAGGTGTTGGCCAGGCCGCCGTAGATCTCGGAGCCTGCGTAGACGAAGCCGCGGTTCTTGCACAGCGCGACGAGCTTATCCATTGTTTTTTCAGTGTTTTTCAGCATAATCTGCCTCCAATTCAGGTTCTCTTCTGAATCATTATAGTATACGCTTCCGGCGAAGTCAACCGAAAAGCTGTGATTTCAGGGTGCAAGCGCGCCGAAAACGCCGTCCTCCCGTAGCCCCTCGATGCGCACGCGCAGGAGCCGGTTGTGTAAGTCCTCACCCGCGGCATAGACCTTCACGCCGTTTGGCGCGTGGCCGGTAAAGAGGCCGTCCTCGATCTGCTCGAACAGAACCTCCTGCACCGTGCCGAGCATCGCCGTGTCGAAGGCCTCGCGCAGCTCCTTTGCCACTGCGGCCGCGCGGCGCGCACGCTCCTCCTTCACGGCCTTGGGCACCTGCTCCGGCATGGCCGCCGCAGGCGTCCCCTCCCGCCGGGAGTAGGGGAAAATGTGCATATGTGCAAAGCCGCAGCGCCGGATGAATTCCAGCGACTGCAAAAATTCCTCCTCCGTTTCGCCGGGGAAGCCGACGATCATGTCCGTCGTGACGGCGCAGCCGGGGAAGGCACGCTTTAGATCCTCCACGCTTTGCAGATACCGTGCGGTGTCGTACTTCCGGCGCATCCGCTTGAGCACGGTGTCGCAGCCGCTCTGCATACTCAGGTGAAACTGCGGGCAGAGGTTCGGATAGGCCGCCAGACGGCAGAATTCCGCGTCGATCACGCGCGGCTCCAGAGAGCCAAGGCGCACGCGCACCTCCGGCACGGCCTCGCACAGCGCGGCGATAAGCTGCGGCAGACGGCTGCCGTCCTTGAAGTCCCAGCCCCACGAGGCGACCTCGATGCCCGTGACGACGATCTCGCGATACCCCTCTCCGGCCAGCCCGCGCGCCTGCGCTGCGGCGGTTTCCAGCGGCAGCGAGCGCACCGGCCCTCTGGCATAGGGGATGATGCAGTAGGAGCAGAAATTGTTGCAGCCATCCTGCACCTTGAGCATCGCGCGGGTACGCGCGGCAAGGCCGCCTGCGGGCAGCACCTCGAAGGTGCGGCGGCGCAGCGCCTCGTCGACCTGAATTTCCGGTCCCTCCGCGCCGCCGCCCAGCTTCTGCAAAAGCCGCTGGACGAATTCCTCGCGCCCGGCGCTGCCGGAGATCACGTCCACGCCCAGCGCGGCGATCTCGTCGGGGTTGATCTGCGCGTAGCAGCCGCACACGCCGATCACGGCCTGCGGATGCTCCCGCCGCAGGCGGCGGATGAGTGTGCGGTTTTTGCGGTCGGCAACGGCGGTGACGGTGCAGGTGTTGATGATGATCGCGTCGCAGCTTTCGTCGTTTTGGCAGAGGGTGTGACCCAGCGCGGCGAGCTGCTGCTCCATCGCCTGCGTTTCATATTGGTTGACCTTGCACCCCAGAGTGTAACACGTAAATTTCATAAATTCTCCCCAAAATTTCCGCGCGGGCGCGCCGAAATATTAAACAAAAAACGAATTGAAAATTTGTACATTTCGCCGGTATACTAAGCATAGATTCATTATACAGGCTTTTTACCGGAAAGTACAGGGTTTCTTTGAAGGAGGTGTGTTTATGACCGTGCAGTTCCATTCTCTGCGCGATATCCGGGAATTTGTCGGCCTAGCAACGCTTCAAAGTTACCCCATCCACGTGGCGGATGCCGCGGGTGCGACTGCGGATGCCAAATGCTTCATGGAGATGTTCACCGTGGAGTTCACGCAGCCTTTGACGCTGCTGATCGGCGCCGATGCCGATGTCGGCCCGTTTCTCCGCGGCGCAGCGCGCTTTCTGATCAATCCCCCCCGCCGCGATGTGAGTGCCCGCAAGAAGGTTTGAAATTTCGCCCGCACCCTGCGGGACGTTACAAAATTTCGTCCACCCCCGTAGGGAACGGCCTTGGCCGTTCCGCGTGCAGGCACCCGCAATGACGGAAATGCCATCAGCGGTGCGGTCAAGACCGCACCCTACAGAGCGGTTCGTAATTGCACCCGCATCCGTAGCGCTCCTTCGTCGCGAACGGCTGCGCGAAAGACCGCACCCTACGTGACGGTTGAAAAATTCGGTTGCACTTGCAATGACAAACCTGCCAACGATAAAAAGCTGCACGGCGGACTGCCGTGCAGCTTTCAGCTTGTCAAAAAAGTCCAAAAAGGCTTTTTTGACAAGCTGACTACAAAATTGCAAAATAAAATTCTGTAGTTATATTTTGCAA
>UQWH01000056.1 GCA_900544705.1 uncultured Eubacteriales bacterium
TCTCCCTCTATTTGGACCCCATTACAGCGAATGAGGATCAGATCACGCTGCGCACCGAGGCCGCAAACAACCTCTCCCGGCAGGAGATCCGCTGGATCGACAATCTTGCATCGCGGATGTATCCCTATACCTATCTCTACCGCTTGAGCGAGGCCGAAGCGCGTACGCAGAAGGCGCTTTCTCGCAATTATGGCGCGGACTTTGCACTTGCGCAGGCAAGCAACAAGCTCTACAGTGATTTTACCTCCGGCAAAGAGGTGACGCGCGCCGAGAGCCTGACGCGCCTGACCGCGCTGACAGAATCGCTTGCACGCGGCGGCCGCATTGCAATGTACCGCCCGAATCAGTACCTCTGGCGGTATGCGGACAGATTTTTTGACCTGCCCGTGTCCAACAGCCAGATCCTCTACGAATCCGACTGTGTGCCCTTCCTGCAGATCGTGCTCAGTGGCTGTGCGGAGCTGTACGGCGGCGCGATCAATACCTCGTCCTATTCCTCCGAGCGCATGCTGAGGCAGATCGAGTACGGCATGGCGCCAAGCTTCGTTGTGACCGGCTGCGAGAGTCAGGAGCTCTATAATACCGCGCAGGAGTCATATTTCTCCACAGGTTTTGCCGACTGGCGGGCGCAGATCGTGGAAAGCTATCAGACCGTATCCGAGGGACTTTCTTCGGTCTGGGGTCGCGCTATCGTCTCGCACCGCTGTCTGAAAAACGGTCTGATCCGCGTGGAATATGACAACGGCGTGTGCATTTTCCTCAACTATACCGACGCCTCGCTGACGGCTGAGGGTGTCAGCGTGCAGCCGGGCGGCTTTACAGTCATACAGGGAGGCGCAAGATGAAAAGAAATCAGACGAAACCGCGCCGCAGCCTGCGTCCGCGCACCCGCAGTACAATCACCGGAACGCTCTTCTTCCTGCCTTGGCTTATCGGTTTTTTCGCCATCACGGCCTATCCGCTGGTCTATTCTCTTGTCATTTGCTTCAACCAGGTACAGATCAAGCCCGGCGCGATTGAGTTGAAGTCGGTCGGTTGGGAGTATTTCCGGCAGGCCTTCGCGGTGGACACGGAATATCCCACAAAGCTCATTTCCTCGCTGGCAAGCGTGCTGATAGGAACGCCGCTCGTCGTGGTGTTTTCCCTTGTCATCGCGCTGCTGCTGAATCGAAAATTCCGCGGCAGGACGGTCTACCGCATCGTGTTTTTCCTGCCGGTGGTCATCATGTCCGGACCGGTGATGTCCGAGCTGATGACGGAATCCTCGGCCATGAGCATCAACATGGACATCATGGGCCTGCGCAGCATTTTAATGGAGTTGGACTACGGCTGGGCGCGGATGTTATTGACGTTTTTGAACAGCTTCGTGCGCATCCTCTGGTTCTGCGGCGTGCAGATCATCGTATTTCTGGCCGGACTGCAAAAGGTCGACCGCAATATGTATGAGGCTGCCGCCATCGACGGTGCGACGGCATGGGAGGCATTTTGGAAGATCACGCTGCCGCATCTGCGGCCGATCATCCTGCTCAACGCGATCTATACCATCATCGAGATGGGCACGGCGGCCGACGATGCGACGAACGGCAAGATCGTCGGCGCAATCCGTGACATTGCCCGGCCGTACAGCTATGCGGCGGTGCTTTCGTGGATCTATGCCTTCGGTTTGCTACTGCTCATTCTGCTTGCCTTCCTGCTGCTCCGGCCGAGAAAGGGGAGTTCCACATGAAAACAGGAAGATCCGCGTTGCGCAAGAGCGCATACTGGCTCGTCGGCAGCCACGGCAAGGATGACAGCCGTCTCGGCAGGTTCACGACCTATTTCATTCTGACGGGCATGGGGTTTGTGTTTCTGTACCCGCTTTTGTATATGCTCTCGGTCAGCTTTATGGATACGGAGGATCTCGTGGATGCCACGGTGACGTGGATCCCGACACATCTTTCCGTGGAGAGCTTTGTCAAGGCGGCAAAAACGCTGCAATTCTGGGACGGCCTGAAGGATTCGCTCATTATGACGGTCATTCCGGCGGCACTGCAAACCTTTACGCTGGCGCTTGCTGGCTACGGCCTCGCGCTCTACCGCGTGCCGGGCAAGCGTTTCTGGCTTGTGCTGGCGGTGTTCATTTTCCTGATCCCGACGCAGGTCACGATGATCCCGCGCTTTCTGCTGTTTAATTCTTACCACACCATCGGCACCATTTGGCCGGTGTATCTCATCAGTTTGTTCGGGCAGGGGGTGAAAAGCTCGGTCTTTCTGCTGATCTATTACAATTTCTTCAAATCCTATCCAAAATCCATGGACGAGGCTGCGAAGATCGACGGCGCGGGCGCGGCGACGGTGTTTTTCCGCATCGCGCTGCCTATGGCGAAGCCCGCGCTGGTGCTGACCTACCTTTTTTCCTTCATCTGGATTTGGAACGATACGACCCAGCTCCCGCAGTATTCCACGGGTGCGGTCACGACGCTGCCCATGCACTTGCAGCAGTTCGTCGAGCGCTTCAACAAGCTCTATGCCTCCGTCGGCGTCAGCACCGGCGGCTCGCTGAATGAATCCATTCGTTTGGCCGGCACGCTTCTGACCATCCTGCCGCTGATCGTGCTGTATTTCATTGTCCAGAGGCAGTTTGTCGAAAGCATTGAGCGCACCGGTCTGACAGGGGAGTGACATGAAAAGGCTTTTGACGCTTACTGTGCTGCTGTTCCTCCTGCTGACCGCCTGCACCACGCAGGATGCAGCGCCTGCGGCGCTGCACTCCGACGGCCTGCTGCACGAGCCATATGGCTGGGATAACCTCTACGGCAGCAAGGAGGTGCCGGAGAAGTGGTGGCAGCGCACGCCGCGCGACCCGGTCGCGGGCGAGGAGACCGAGATCGCCATCGCGGCGGGCAAGCAGCTCAAGGACTTGGATCTTTGGATCGAATGGACGAAAAACGGTCGGCGCATGGGGCCGATCGCTTGCAGCCGCCGGGCAAATTTGCAGACGGATGGCGTCGAGCGGACGCAGTATCTCGCCCGGCTTCCGGCATTGGAGCGCGGCGACGACGTGCAGTATTCCGTCTGCGCGGGCAAAAACGGTGCCGCCCAGAAGCAGCTCGGGCCGTTTTCCTTCCGCGTTTCGGCATGGGAGCGCTTCCTGCCCGGGGGCGCGCAGAGCGCCGGTGAAAAACTCACGATTTCCGGCACGGCGGGCGGCAAACGCGCCGCGCTCAGCGCGAATTTTGATGGCGGGACGCTCCACCTGCTTGTCTCCGATGCAGCGGTCGAGGGCGGAGAAGCCCTTCCGGCGGCGCTTTCGGCAGGCCGTCTGACCTTTACCGTGACGGAAAACGGCGGCTTTTCCCTTTGCAACGACGGCACGTCACTGGTCGGCGGCGCGGGCTTTGAACTGCTGACGGACGGCGCGGCGGTCCGCGCGGTGCGCTTTACGCTGGACGCGGAAAAAAGCGACCGCTTTTATGGCTTTGGCATGAAATACGACGCGCTCGACCAGCGCGGCAAGGCGGTCGACACCTACTGTGTCAACTGGTACAAGGAGCAGCGCGGCGAGACCTACACGCCGGTGCCGTATTACGTCGTGCCGGACAAATACGGCCTTTTCGTCGATTCGACCTATTATTCCCGTTTCGATCTCTGCATGCAATCGGATGCGTCATGCGTCATCGAGGCGCGCCTGGGCGGCACGGAGGACTTTGCGCTGCCGCTGCATTTCTTCACAGGTAACAACGCGCAGATCGCCGCATCCTATGCCGAAACAGCCGGTCATGCTGCGCTTCCGCCGGTGTGGGCGTTCAGTCCGTGGATCTCCGCAAACGAATGGAACAGGCAGACGGAAATCCTCGAGCAGCTCGACGAGACGCTGGCGGAGGAAATACCAACCGGCGTGATCGTCATCGAAGCGTGGAGCGACGAACAGACATTTTATACCTTCAACGATTCCGAATTTGAGACCGTAGCGGGCGAAACCGCGCTACGCTATGAGGATTTCACCTTCACGGGCCGCTGGCCGGATCCAAAGGGCATGGTGCAGCAGCTCCACGAAAACGGCATCCGCTGCATTCTCTGGCAGATTCCGGTCCTCAAATATGACGTGCAGATGACGGCGCAGTCCATGCGCGACCAGATTTACGCAGCCGAGCAGGGCTACGTTCTGCAAACCGAGGACGGCGGCGCCTACCGTTTGCCTGCCGGCACGTGGTTCGGCAATTCTCTGCTTTTGGACTTCACGGACCGTAAAGCAGCGGACTGGTTTCTGGAAAAGCGGCGCTATCTGATCGAGAACATCGGCATCGACGGCTTCAAGACCGACGGCGGCGAATTTGTCTGGGGGCGCAGCGTTACGGCCTCGGACGGCCGCAGGGGCAACGAGCTGCGCAACGCCTATCCGGACCTCTATGCGCAGGCGTACTATGACTTCGGCACGGCGCTGGCGGGCGACTTCGTTACTTTCAGCCGCGCTGGCGGCAGCGGAATGCAGAAGCACCCGCTCTGCTGGGTGGGCGACCAGAATTCGGATTTCAAGGCGTTTCAGGCGGCCATCCGCGCGACGCTCAGCGCTGGACAGTCAGGCATCCCCTTTGTTGCGTGGGACATCGCGGGCTTCAGCGGCGACGTTCCCTCGGCAGAGCTTTATCAGCGCAGCGTGGCGCAGGCGGCGTTTTCGGCAGTGATGCAGGTGCATTCGGAAATTTCCGGCGACCCTCAGCCCTCGCAGGCGCGCACGCCGTGGAATATGGCACAGCGCAAAGGGGATGATGCCTGCCTGGAGACTTATCGCTACTACGCGAATCTTCGCATGAATCTGATTCCTTACATTTATACTGAGGCCAAGTGGTCCGCCGAGACGGGTGAGCCGCTGATGCGCAGCATGGCCTATGCCTTCCCTCAGGACGGCGCAGCGGCGAACTATGAATTTCAGTACCTGTTCGGGCGGAATCTGCTGATTGCGCCCGTGACCAGCCCGAATGCGAAGCGCGTGGAGGTCTATCTGCCCGAGGGCGGCTGGTACGATTTCTTTACCGGCGCGCGTTATGAGAGCGGCGTGTATCAGATCCCCGTCGCGGCGAATGAGATACCGGTTTTTGTGCGCGAAGGCACCATTCTGCCGGTCAACACTGCGCAGAAGGGACAGCTTGCAAGCTATGTCGGCAATGATGCCGGAACTTATGTCAAACTGAATTATCTTGTCTTTTTGGGAAGCGGAGAATACACATGGTATGATTATGTGAACAAAACAAGTGTCGCGGTCAAATTCGACGGTACGACACTCACCGAGAACGGTATGCCCACCGAAAATTGGACGCTGAGAGGAGAAACGCCGTGACCACCGGGAGGGAGCCGCATCTGCATCCTTCCGCCGCTGCTTGCAGGCGGTATTTACGCTTGGGGCATCGGAGAACGTATCAATACAAGGAAGCACAATGGGAGAACGCAAAAAACATCGCTGACCGCGCGGCGTGGCTTGAGCGGATCAAAGCGCCTGCGCTGTGCGATGTCAGAAAAGGGCTGCTGAAAGAGCAGTAGAAACTCCCGGGGGAGCGCTGACCCACAATCGGCGCTTCCCAAACCACAGCGAACCGAAAGAGAGAGAAAGGCTGCTTGGTGCGAGGAACGACGCGCGGAAGAAAGGAGGTTTTTTGCAAGCCGCGCAAACTGTACGGAAAACGGATTGTGTATCATTGAATGCAACCAAAGAAAGGCGGTAAAGCAATGAACCAAAGAAAACGAGTGTCTTTTCGTATCCTGGCCTTCCTCCTCATCACGGCGATGCTATCGGGAACCCTCACAGCGGTCAACGCGCTGGAGGGCATTTACCACGAGCCGACCGGATGGGATGACCTCTACGGCGGAACGGAGGTCGCAAGCAACGACTGCGAGCGCTATCCGCGCGATCCTAGCGCGGGTGAAACGGTGTACCTGAAGTCCAAAACGTGGCCTATCGAGAGCGGCGACGCAGTCTGGGTCACATGGACGAAAAATGGCGTGGAGCAGCCGGTCATCAACGCTGACTGGAAGTATAACAGCGGCAACGATACCCATTGGGAGGCGAACATCGGCAGCTTTTCCAAGGGCGACGCGATCACCTACACACTGCACGCCAACCAAAACGGCACGGATGAAAAGACCACCGGCCCGTATTCCTTTATCGTGACGGATTGGGATACGGTCACGCGCGTCACAAATGTCAAAAATTGCGGAAATCGCGTGGAGCTGACCTGTGCCTCCACTGCATCCGCGATTCAGCCGAAAATCAGCATCAGCTTCCCCGGCACAGGCTATTTCCGTATGCAGTTCGAGCCGTTCGGAAGCGAAAGCTTTGCGACGGGAGAGAGAAATTTCACCGTCGATTCCTCCAATGCCGATTACCTCTGGCTGAACGGCCCGGACATTAAGCTCAAGATCTTCAAAAATCCCTACCGCATGGAGATCTACGACGGCGAGGGGAAGCTCCTGACGCAGGAGACGGAAAATTACCGTTCTCTGGCCTTCCGCAGCAACGGCACGGATTTTGTCAATGCCGTGGAGCAAAACCTTAAGACACCGACGGCCGAGCACTTCTCGGGCTTCGGTATGCGCTATGACAACCTCGACCAGCGCGGCAACAACGTGGATATTTACACCGTCAACTGGTATTTGAATCAGGGTAACAAGACCTATCTGCCTATCCCGTTTTATTTCAGCAACCAGGGCTATGGTATGTTCCTGAACACGAGCTACTATGTCCAGTACCGGCTGGCCACGGATGCCGCCGACCGCGCAACAATCCGCGCTGCGGCTGGCGGCACGGTCAACACCGGCATGGATGCATACTTCTTCGCGGGCACGCCCAAGGAGATCTCGCAGAAGTACACGGATGTGATCGAAAAGCCGGAGCTGCCTGCGGTCTGGGCGTTCGGTCCGTGGATCTCGGCAAACGAGTGGAACAAGCAATCCGAGGTGCTCGAACAGGTGGCAAAGACCAATCAGTATGACATCCCCACGACCGCCATGGTCATTGAGGCCTGGGCGGACGAGGAAACCTTCTATATCTGGGGTGACGCGCAGTACACACCGCGCAGCGCGACGTGGACGCCGACCTCGTCCGACTTCACCTACACCGGGCGCTGGCCCGATCCGAAGGGCATGGTGGACACGCTGCATGAGAACGGCATCAAGGTGCTACTCTGGCAGCTTCCTGTCATCAAGTCGGCTTCTCAGCCCATAGAGCAGCTTGCGACGGACGAAGCCTATGCCATTGCACAGGGGTATGTGCTGGACGACGGCACGGGCACACCCTACCGCAACAAGGGCGGCTGGTACGGCAATGCAGTCATGCCCGATTTCACCAATTCCGCCGCGACAAACTGGTGGATGAGCAAGCGCGCGTATCTGTTGAACGAGATCGGCATCGACGGCTTTAAGTGTGACGGCGGAGAATTCGTCTGGGGACGGAACATCACGGCCTCCAACGGCATGAAGGGCGACGAGCTGCGCAACCTCTATCCCGATCTCTATGTGCAGGCATACTCTGATTTTGTCAAGAACTACAAGACTGACGGTATCGTCTTTTTCCGGGCGGGCGGCGCAGGCGCAGGCCAGCACCCCATCGCGTGGGTGGGCGATCAGACCTCCAGCTTCAGCGCCTACCGTGATGCAATGCGCGCAACCATGAACGCCTCCATGTCCGGCGTGCCCTTTGTGACGTGGGATCTAGCGGGCTTCAGCGGCGAGATTCCGAGCACGGAGCTTTATAAGCGCAGCGTCGCGCAGGCGGCCTTCTCTCCGGTGATGCAGCTGCACTCCGAGTGGGGCGGCGACCCGTCTCCCAGCGTCGCGCGCACGCCGTGGAATATGTACGAGCGCACCGGCGATATGGACTGCATCAACATCTACCGCAAGTTCGCCAATTACCGGATGAGCCTGCTCCCGTATCTCTACAATCAGGCCAAATACACCAACGCCACCGGCGTTCCCATGATGCGCTCCATGGCCTATGAATTCCCCGGTGACACGACCGCAGAAAGCATGGAATTCCAGTATATGCTGGGAGAAAACCTGCTCGTCGCGCCCCTGGAGAACGAGGGACAGACGGACAAGCTCATCTATCTGCCCGATGGCGAATGGATCGACCTGTTCTGGGGCGCGAAGCGTCCGGGCGGCAGCCTCATCACCTATACGGCTGGTCTGGATGCCATCCCCGTGTTCGTCAAAGCCGGCTCGGTGCTGCCCTTGAATCTGAATACCAATTATGCCTTTGGGGAATCCGTCGGCAACAGTGTTGAGGATTATGAAAACTTAACCTTCCGCATCTACCCGCAGGGCACGACGCACTATGACTACTACGACTATGTCGCGGACGCGCAGGTGCAGCTCACCGTGCAGGAGGACTACGAGCATGGCAGAATTTCCGTGCAGCTTCCGGCGATGACCTCGGCGCGCAGCCTGCAGATCTTCGCCTCCAGACCCGCACAGGTCAAGCTGGGCGGCGGCACGCTGACGGAATTCACGGATTTTGACGCCTTCAAGACCTGTCAGACCGGCTGGTACTACGATGCCACGCAGCACATGGTGCTCGTCCGCACGGGCACGGCCACGACGACGGTCGAGCTGCTCGGCACGAGCGAGGCGCCATACGAGGCCGAGTTTGCCGCGCAGACCAACGTCAGCGTGAACACGAATCACTCTGGCTTTGAGGGTACGGGCTTCGTGGACGACTTTGCCGAGGCCGGCGACAGCGTCAGCTTCGAAGTCTACGTACCGCAGGCAGGCTCCTATACGCTCGGGCTGCGCTACAGCGCGGGCACGGAGAGCGGCAAGCGCGCCGTGTATGTCGCGGGGACGCGCGTGGCTGCACCAGAACTTCCGAAAACGGAGGATTGGGACTCCTGGGCTGTCGCGTCCGTGACTGTCACGCTCCCGGCAGGCCGGAGCACAGTCGCGGTCTCCTACGATTCCGACTGCTATGCGGGCATCAATCTGGACAACATCAAGCTCACTTGATACGGGTCGAAAGGGAGGTTTTACCATGAAATCAGGAAAAATCCGTCTGCGCAGGCTGTGCTCGGCCCTTTTGGCGCTGGCACTGGTTTGCTCTTTCTTCTGTGCCGAAGCACTGCACGCCAATGCTTATGCCGGGACGCTCGGCAATGTGCTGACCGCATCGGTCAGTGGCGACACCCTGACCCTGACGGTCGATAACGGTACGGAGCCGGGCGATGACATCCTGGAACTTCAGGTTTGTGAGGCGGACATTCTGAAGGTCAATTACCGTCCGAACGGCATTGCCTCCAGCGCTTCGACGCCCATGATCGATCCGGATCGCGTCTGGCAGGCGGTCGGCGCGCAGATCGACGCCTCCGGCGACCCGATCACCATCACGACCGAGGCCATGCAGATCTCCATTCAGAGAAATCCGTGCAGAATGACCGTGAAAAAGGCCAATGGCACGGTACTGTTCTGGGAGCCGGAGAGCGGCGGCGTGTTCCACGACGGCGTGCGCTTTGTCCGCAGCGCCGGTCAGAACATGTACGGCCTGAGCAGCTACGCCTGCTTTGATGGCAACGGCCAGCTCCTGCGCAACGACACCACTGCTGCGGTGCAGGCCGGGCAGCAGGGCAATTCCGGCGGGCCGTTCGTGTGGTCCACGGCGGGCTACGGCCTGCTCGTCGATTCCGACGGCGGCTATCCCGTGGTGGAGAGCACGTCTGGTAAACTGGAATTCTACTATGGCGACACGACCACCGAGGGCAGGCGCTATTTCAAGGACAATGTCGAGTATTACGTTCTTCTGGGTGAGCCGGAGGACATCATGGAGAACTACGCGCACGTTACGGGACAGTCTCCCATGATGCCGGAATGGTCTCTCGGCTTTTCAAACTATGAATGGGGCATCGATCAGGCCGAGCTTTACGCAATGATCGACACCTACCGCGCCAAGGGCATTCCGCTTGACAGCTACGGCATTGACTACGACTGGAAGAACTACGGCAGCGACAACTACGGCGAATTCACCTGGAACACGAACAATTTCCCAGACGCGGCTTCCTCCGCGCTGAAGAACAAGCTGGAAGGCGAGGGCGTCAAGCTCATCGGCATTACAAAGCCGCGCATCGTCACCAAGCTATCCGACGGGACGGTCACGCAGCAGGGGCAGGCGGCCATTGCGGGTGACTATTTCTATCCCGGCCACGCCGAATACACGGACTATTTCTATCCTGTGACCGTGCGCAGCATCGACCCCTATGACGAAGCCGTGCGCGAATGGTGGTGGGAGCACTCCGCCGCCGCCTTTGACCTTGGTATTTCCGGCTGGTGGAACGACGAGACCGACACCGTCGCCTCCGGCGCGGCAAACTACTGGTTCGGCAACTTCACCACGCTGCACCTGTCGCAGGCGCTCTATGAGGGTCAGCGCGAGCACACGAACGACACCGTCCGCGTCTGGCAGACTGCACGCAACTATTATCCCGGCACGCAGCGCTACGCCACGACAATCTGGTCGGGCGACGTGGGTACGCAGTTTGCCATCGACGAGAACATCTGGTGGACGAACGGCCTGAACGACCAGAAGGCCGCCATGCTCTCGACCATCAACAACGGCCAAATGAAATGGGGCTCCGACGGCGGCGGCTTCAACCAAAACACGGGCACAATCGAAAATCCCTCGCCCGAGCTGTATACCCGCTGGCTCCAACTCGCGGCCTTCTCGCCCGTGTTCCGCGTCCACGGCAATTTCAACCATCAGCGCCAGCCGTGGTACTACGGATTTACCGCCGAGGAAAACAGCAAGGCCGTCATTCAGCTCCGCTACAGCCTGATGCCGTATATCTATTCCTACGAGCAGAAAGCACTGGAAAAGGGTGTCGGTCTGGTCAAACCGCTGGTGTTTGACTACCCGAACGATGCGAACGTCGCCAACGATTCCGACGCGTGGATGTTCGGCGACTGGCTGCTGGCTTCACCCGTAACGGAGCGATACCAGACGACAAAGTGGATCTATCTTCCGGCCGGAACGTGGATCGACTACTTTACGGGCCTTGTTTATCAGGGCGGACAGTATGTCGAGTACGCCGTCAACGGTGAGAGCTGGACGGATGTGCCGCTCTTCATCAAGCAAGGCGCGATCATTCCCACGCAGAAGGCGCTCAACTACACCTCCGAGGAAGCGGTCAGCGAGATCATGCTCGATATTTTCCCGAGCAGCGCACAGTCGTCCTTCCGGCTCTATGACGATGACGGCAGCAGCTACGACTACGAGTCCGGCGAATACTTCAAGCAGACCGTCACCGCGCAGGATCGCGGCACGGCGGGCGTTTCGGTAGACCTCTCGGCAAGGACCGGCAGCTATGCGTCCTCGTATCAGGCCTATCTTGTCAAGCTCCACGGCAAGGCCGCTTCACAGGTCAGGCTGGGCGGAACCGTGCTGACAAAGTATTCTGACCTTGCCGCACTGCGCGCTGCCTCCGGCGAGGGCTATGCAGTGGGACGCGACATTTACGGCGATGTGACCTACGTCAAGGTCGCAGCGGGTGCAGAAAAGCACCTTGTCGCGACAGGCAGCATCGCGCAGACGGCCGCGGGTATGTACTACGAGGCCGAGGACGGCACGCTTTGGGGCAGCACCGTTTCCACACGTGCTTCGTCCAACAGTAATCACACGGGTTACACCGGCACGGGCTTTGCAGATTCCTTTGAGGCCGACGGCGCAGCTGTGACCTTCCGCGTGAACGGCAAGACTGCGGGCGCCTACGCCGCTTCGCTGCGCTATGCCAACGGCGGCAGCGAGGCCAAGACCCTGAGCCTTTATGCCAACGGTACCTTCGTGCGCAAGCTCACCTTTGCACCGACCGGAAGCTGGGACACATGGGCGGCCGTGAACGTAACGCTCCCGCTGGCAGCCGGCGCAAACAGCGTTACCGTGCGCTATGACGAAACCGGCGGAGATTCGGGCTATGTCAATCTCGACAACCTCTATGTGCCCTTTTTCCCGGAGGTCGCGACCTATGAAGCCGAGTCCGCCGCGCTGCACAACGGTCCCGCGAGATCGACCAACCACTGGTTCTATACCGGCTCCGGCTTCACCGCGGGTCTGGAGAGTGTAGGCACGAGCGTGGAATTCCGCAATGTCACCGTTCCCGCCGATGGAACCTACACCGTTGCACTGCGCTATGCCAACGGCAACGGCACGGACAAGACCCTCAACACCTATGTCAATGGCACCTTTGCCAAGACAGCGAACCTTGTGAGCCTTGGCACAGACTGGAACGTCTGGGGGGATTGGGAGACGACGCTTTCCCTGCACGCCGGGCAGAACACCGTTGCCTTTGTGTTCGACACCGGCAATAGCGGTTTCGTGAACCTCGACCAGCTTCGCGTCATCGTGGGCGAAGAAACGCCGCTTGCGGAGAATCTCCTTGACAACGGCGGTTTCGAGCGCCCGACGTGGGAAACCTCCAAGTGGACACAGTGGCACCCGGACGGGCAGGATCTGGCCTACGGCGTGGATAAGGGCATCGGCATGAACCCGCCGGAGGCGGCGCGCGAGGGCGAGCAGCGGGCGTATTTCTACCTTGCGTCCGCCTATCAGCAGAGCATCCATCAGGTCAACACGGTGGCAAACGGAACCTACCGCCTGGAATTCTGGGCAAGGTGCTTTCACACCGCGCCGACCATCGCGCGCGCCGAGCTGCAAAACGGCGACGGCACGACGACCTATCTGGTCATCGATCAGACGAGCGAGTGGAAGCACTACACGCTCGATGACGTGCGCCTGAGCGGAGACGTGGACGTGGGCTTCTATGTCAACTCTCCCGGCGGCACGACCTGCCAGATCGACGGCGTGCGCCTTACCCGCATCGGCTAAGTCCAAAGGGCATCCCTGAGCGATCAGGGATGCCCTGTTTTTTGAATGTCTGCATTATAACATATGTGACATTGCAAAAGTGAGGCCTGTGGCTGAATTTGTGTCCGAATTTGTGTCAG
>UQWH01000057.1 GCA_900544705.1 uncultured Eubacteriales bacterium
GAGGCCATGATGTCCCAGGGCATCTTCTGATCCGTACATCAAAACGTTCCGATAAGAGCATAAACAGGAAAAGCGCGCAGCGAAAGCTGCGCGCTTTTTGCGCCAAAACGTCCTCGCAAAACAGACAAATGTTTCCTGCAAAGGAACGAAACTTTGTGCAATGCGATAAAAATGACTTGCTTTGCTTGACAGAATATGCAAGCGCGTGGTATTATTCTTGCATAATTTTCCGTTGCATATAATACAATCTCTATATTTTATAATAAAATGCAAAGAATAATACAAAATCATGCAAATTTCAACTTGGGAGGAAATGAAATGAACAATGAGGCATTGCGGGAACTGATCGAACGGGTGGAGAAGCGGAATCCCGGGGAACCGGAATTCCATCAGGCGGTGCGGGAGGTGTTCTCCTCGCTGGAGCCGGTCGTTGAAGCGCACCCGATTTATCTGGAAGCGGGCGTGTTGGAGTGCCTGGTCGAGCCGGATCGCGTGATCAAATTCCGCGTGCCGTGGACGAACGACCGCGGACATATCCACGTCAACCGCGGCTTCCGCGTGCAGTTCAATAATGCCATCGGCCCGTATAAGGGCGGTCTGCGCTTCCACCCCTCGGTCTATGAGGGCATCATCAAATTCCTCGGCTTCGAGCAGATCTTCAAAAACAGCCTGACGGGCCTGCCCATCGGCGGTGCGAAGGGCGGCAGCGATTTCGACCCCAAGGGGAAATCCGACGCGGAGATCATGCGCTTCTGCCAGAGCTTTATGATCGAGCTGAACAAGTACATCGGCCCGAACACGGACGTACCCGCCGGGGACATCGGCGTGGGCGGCCGCGAGATCGGCTACCTCTTCGGCCAGTACAAGCGCCTGCACGACGAATTCAACGGCGCGCTGACGGGCAAGGGCCTGAGCTACGGCGGCAGTCTGGAGCGGACAGAGGCGACGGGCTACGGCCTGTGCTACTTCACGCAGAAAATGCTGGAAAGTGCCGGAAAGGGCTTCGACGGGAGCACCGTTGTGGTTTCGGGCTCCGGAAATGTTGCACTTTATGCCTGCGAAAAGGCGCAGCAGCTCGGTGCAAAGGTCGTGGCAATGTCCGACTCCGGCGGCTATGTGTACGACCCGGCGGGCATCGACATTGCGCTCATGAAGCGGCTCAAGGAGGTCGAGCGCCGCCGCATTTCCGAATACGTCGCGGAGCGCCCCGGCGCGGTGTACCGTCCAGGCTGCCGGGACATCTGGCAGATCCCCTGCCAGATCGCGCTGCCCTGCGCGACGCAGAACGAGCTGGACGCCGCCGGTGCGCGGGCGCTGATCAAAAACGGCTGCTTTGCCGTGGCCGAGGGCGCCAATATGCCCTCCACGCCGGAGGCGGTGGAGCTGTTCCAGAAATCGGGCGTGCTGTTCGGCCCGGCAAAGGCGGCCAATGCCGGCGGCGTGGCGGTTTCCGCTCTGGAGATGGCGCAGAATTCCATGCGCCTGTTCTGGACGAAGGAGGAAGTGGACGCGCATCTGAAGCGCATCATGCAGGACCTCTACCGGCGCGTGGCGGAGGCGGCGGAGGAGTACGGCCGGAAGGGCGATCTGGTTTCCGGCGCGAATATCGCAGGCTTCAAAAAGGTCGCCGACGCCATGCTCGCACAGGGCGTGTTTTAAGAATCATCCGACAAATTAAGCGCGCTGCAAAGCAGCGCGCTTTACTCTTTTACAAATTTCAGAATGTCCTGCACCTCGCAATCGAGCGCGTAGCACAGCGCATCGAGGGTTTTGGTGCTGATAGCCTCGCCTTTTTTCATGCGATAGAGCGTGTTCGCGGAGAAGCCTTGTTTGAAAATGAGCTGGTATTCCGTGATCTGTTTGCGGTACAGAGTATCGTAAAATGGCTTATAGCTTATCAAGTACTTCCCTCCGTGACCGCCATGGCGCATTTTTCGTTATTATACCATGCTCAACATCTTGACAATACTCAATATATTGAGTATAATTGAAGAAAAAAAGGGGGCATCTCATATGGACACAAATCAAATAAAAAAGCTGTTCATCCAACCGAACGAACAGCTTGTTGCAATTCTAGGGTACAGCTTTGCGCAGAGCTTCTTTACCGGAGGCGGCATCAAAAGCGGCTTTGCCGTGCTTTCCGACCAGCGCCTCTATTTCCGCGGGAAGTGCCTGCTGCGCACCGGAAAGCGGTTTTCCACGATTCACGAGCAGCGCACGGTCGATGTCCGAAACGTGACGGGTACGGGATTTGTTTACATCAATCCGATTTGGCTGCGTGTCTGTGCGATCATTCTGTGGGTGTTTGGCGAAATCATGACAATCGGCATGCTGATATATTACGTCTCTCCGTTAGGGCTATTGATCGGTCTGGGTACTGCACTTCTCGGTGTCGTTTTCGAGGCAATCTACCGCGCCTGCAAGCGCACGGTCTTTGAGGTGGCTTTCGCGGGCGGCGGCATTGGCATTGACGCAAGCACGATCACGCAGCAGGAGGCCGATTTCTTTCAGAAAAATCTCAAGCTCGTCGGCGACAATCTCAGAAGTCAGGAACGCATGTATGGCAAAGCAACCAGTGAAGCGTCAGAGCTGGAACGCTATGCGGCGCTGCTGGAAAAAGGACTGATCTCCCGCGAGGAATTTGAGGAGCAAAAACGCAATCTCCTGCATTACTAAACAAGAACCGGCTGCCTGAGGCAGCCGGTTCTTGTTTTTTACCTCTGCATCGCCGGGACGGCGTCCATGTCGGTACGCAGATTGGAATCGGAGATCAGGTGGCGCGGGCAGACTGCGGCGCAGCGGCCGCAGGACACGCACTTGTTGTAGTCAATGGTGGCGAGGTTGTGCAGAACGTGGATGGCATCGTAATCGCACTGGCGCTCACACAGGTGGCAGCCGATGCAGCCGACGTCGCAGACCTTGCGCGTCAGCGCGCCGCGCTCGTGGTTGGAGCAGGCGACGATGATGTCGGCGTGGTAGGACACCGGGACGATGACCTTGCGCGGGCAGACCTGAACGCACTGCATACAGCCGGTGCACTTATCCGCGTCCACGCGCGCCACACCTTCGACAATGTGGATGGCGTCAAACTTGCAGACGGAAACGCAGGTGCCGAAGCCAAGGCAGCCAGAGGGGCAGGCCGTAGGGCCGTTTCCTGTGACGAACATGGCTGAGCGGCAGTCGGCGATACCGTCATAGACGCCCTTAGCCAGATGGTTTTTGCCGCGGCACTTGACCATGGCGACGGTCTTTTCGACCTCCACGGCCTGCACGCCCATGATCTCGGACATTTTCTTCGCGGCTTCCGCACCGCCCGCGGCGCACAGGCCGATGGGCGCCTTGCCGTCGAGCACGGCCTGCGCATAGGCGCCGCAGCCGGCGAAGCCGCAGCCGCCGCAGTTCGCACCGGGCAGCGCCTCGGTCAGCTTTGGCAGGCGTTCGTCCACCTTGACAGCAAAGACCTTGGAGGCGATGGCGAGGACGCCGCCGAGCAGCGCGCCCATCACGCCGAGCACCAGCACGGCATAGAGAATTTCTTTCATATTGCCCGCCTCCTTACTTAAAGACCCGGAAGCCGGAGAAGCCCATGAAGGACAGCGCCAGCAGGCCGGCAGCGATCAGCGCAATGGGGAAGCCCTTGAAGGCCTTGGGGCAGTCGCAGTCCTCCAGCCGTTCGCGGACGGAGGAGAACAGGAGGATCGCCACGGTGAAGCCGATGCCGCCCGTCACGCCGTAGAACAGGGATTCGATGAAATTGTAGCTCTTCTGAATGTTCAGCAGCGCCACGCCCAGCACGGCGCAGTTTGTGGTGATCAGGGGCAGATAGATGCCCAGCGCCTGATAGAGCGAAGGAACGGACTTTTGCAAAAACATCTCCACGAGCTGCACCAGCGCGGCAATGACCAGAATGAACACCAGCGTCTGCATATACGCAAGGTTCAGCGGCACGAGCAGGAACTCGTTGACCGCCCAGGTCGCGGCGGAGGCGAGGCCCATGACGAAGGTGACGGCGAGGCCCATGCCCAGCGCGGTGTCCGAGCGCTTGGAAACGCCCATGAAGGGGCAGATGCCCATGAATTTGACGAGGATGAAGTTTTCTGCGAGGATCGCGTTCAGCGCGATGGTGAACAGGGAGAGAAATACCTTCATTTTGCCGCCTCCTTTTCTGCTGCCTTCTGTGCCAGACGGCGGTTAAACCACTGCGTAAAGGCGATCAGGCAGCCCAGCGTCAGGAAACCGCCGACCGGCATGATCAGCAGCATGGCCGGGTACTGTTCGGGGAGGATCCGGATGCCGTCCGCGCCGAACACGCCCTTGCCGAAGGTGCCGCTGCCCAGAAGCTCGCGGATGACGCACATCATGACCAGAGCCACGGTGTAGCCGATGCCCTGCGTCAGGCCGTCCACCGCCGAGGCCAGCACGCCGTTTTTCGAGGCGAAGGCCTCCGCACGGCCGAGGATGATGCAGTTGACGACGATCAGCGGGATAAACACGCCCAGACTCTCCGACAGCGCCGGGACATAGGCTTGCAGCAGGAGGTCGACCATGGTCACAAAGCCTGCGATCACGACGACGTAGGCTGCGATGCGGATCTTATCCGGGATGACCTTGCGCAGGAGAGAAATGGCAATGTTGGAGCAGATCAGAATGATGGTAACGGAAAGGCCCATGCCAATGCCGTTAAAGAGCGTGGTGGTGATGGCCATGGTGGAGCACATACCGAGCAGCTGGCCCATCACGGGGTTGTTGGTGAGAAGGCCCTCCTTGAATTGCTTTTTGAAGTTCATTTCAGCACCTCCTGCACGAATTCCAGCGCGGTGTTGACGCCCTCGGTCACGGCGCGGGAGGTCACGGTCGCGCCGGTCAGCGCCTCGATCTCGCCGCCGTCCTTGCTGACCGACAGCGTACCGGTCTTGCCGGTGAACTGCGCGCGGAAGTCTTCGCGGGTGCAGTTCGCGCCCAGCGAGGCCGTCTCGGACTGGGAAACGATGGCAACGCCGGTGACGGCACCGCTTACGTCCACGCCGACCATCATGTCGATCGCGCCGCCGAAGCCGTTGGGCGCGACGCGCACGACATAGCCCCTGTCGCCCGCGCGGTAGGCGGCTGTCACGGCGCTCTCCTCCGGGACGTCCAGCGGCTCGTAGCTGTCAGCCTCCAGAACCTGCCGCATGGCGTTTTCCGCCTTCTGCGCGATTTGCTCTGCAATGGTGTCGGCAGTCACATAGTTTACCAGCCCCAGCAGCCCCGCGACGATGGTGGTGATGAGAAACAGTGTGAGCGTCAGGCGAAGGACGTAGGCGCCGGTGCTTTTGCTTCTGGTCATGCCGCCTCACCACCCTTCTTTTTGGCCGTGCCGAAACGCTTTGGGATGCCGAGCTTGTCGAAGAAGCCGACGCAGCAGTTCATGATCAGGATGGCGTAGCTCACGCCCTCCGGATAGGTGCCGAAATAGCGGAAGAGAATGGTCAGCACGCCGCAGCCGATGCCGAAGCCGATCTGCCCCGCGTGGGTGACGGGAGAGGTGGTGTAGTCGGTCGCCATGAAGATCGCGCCGAGCATCAGGCCGCCGGAGAGCAGCTGGCAGAGCATCCAGTCCAGACGGTCCGCGCCGCCCAGCGGGAAGGCGAAAGCCAGCACCGCCACGGTGCCGAGGTAGGCCAGCGGGATGCGCAGGCTGATGACCCGGCGCAGCACCAGATAGATGCCGCCGAGCAGCAGCAGAAGCGCGGAGACCTCGCCGATGCAGCCGCCGACCTGCCCGACCAGCAGGTCGAGCGCGTCCTCCGCCGGGAGCTTGCCCGCAGACATGGCGGCCAGCGGCGTTGCGGCGGTCAGACCGTCGAGCGCCTGCGTGGTGGGATTGGAGAACACGGCCGGATGTACGCCGGAGCGGATCCATGTGTTCATAAAAACCGGCCAGCTGAAAAGAAAGGCGCGCGCGGCCAGCGCGGGGTTGACGATGTTCTGTCCGATGCCGCCGAAAAGCTGCTTGACCAGCACGATGGCAAACAGCGCGCCGAGGATCACGACCCAATAAGGAATGGTCGGCGGACAGACAAAGGCGAGCAGGATGCCGGTGACGACGGCCGAGAGGTCGCCGCAGGCGGCTTCCTTTTTCATGAGCTTGCGGTAACCCCACTCAAAAAAGACGCAGGAGGCCACGCTCACAAGCACGACCGTCAGGCAGCGCCAGCCGAAGAACCAGATCGCGCCGCACAGCGCCGGAAGCAGCGCAATGCACACGTCGAGCATGATGCGGCGGGTGGAATTGGGAGAGTGGGCGTGCGGAGAGGAGGAGATCGTCAGGGTTCCGGGGATGAATTTCATTTTGCAGCCTCCTTTTCCCGCGCTGCGGCATCGCGCAGCATACGCTTGGCCGTGCGGAAGCTCTGTACCAGCGGGATCCCCGCGGGACAGCCGTAGGCGCAGCAGCCGCACTCAATGCAGTCGGCGACGTGCAGCTCCTTCAACCGCTCCAGCTTCCCAGCGGTGGACGCCTTGTGCATAAACAGCGGCATCAGGTGCATCGGGCAGTTTTCCACGCACTTGCCGCAGCGAATGCAGTGCTGCGCGGCCTGCCCGCGGCGATCCTTTTCGGAAAGGCAGGTGATGGCGTTGCAGCCCTTGATGGTCATGGCGTCGATGGTATACTGGGCGAGGCCCATCATCGGGCCGCCGCAGAGAATTTTATAAGGTGTGCAGGCAAAGCCGCCTGCGGCCTCGATCAGCTCGGAAAACGGCGTGCCGATGGGGGCAATGAAGTTGCCCGGATGGGCGATGGCGCCGCCCGTCACGGTGACGGCGCGACGCACCAGCGGCATCCCCGCATAGACCGCGTCGTAGATCGCCGCGCAGGTGGCCGCGTTGAACACCGCGCAGCCAACCGAGGCGGGCAGGCCGCCGGGGGGCACGCAGCGCCCGGTGACGGACTGGATGAGCTGCTTTTCCGCGCCCTGCGGGTAGCGCACACGCAGCGGCAGCAGCTCCACGCCCTCCTCCAGCACCGCGCGCATGGCTTCGATGGCCTCCGGCTTGTTGGCCTCGATGCCGATAGCGGTACGCTCCGGCTGTAAGATCTTGCGGATGATCCGCAGGCCGCCCATGACCCGCTCCGGGGTCTGGCGCATCAGGCGGTCGTCCGCGGTGATGTAGGGCTCGCACTCCGCACCGTTGACGATCACGGTGTCCACCTTGCCAAGCCCCGAGGAGAGCTTGAAATAGGTGGGAAAGCCCGCGCCGCCCATGCCGGTGATGCCGGCCTCGCGGAGAATGTCGATGAGCGCCTGCGCGTCCAGTTCGCCGATGGATTCGCGCGGGTGGATGTCCGGCGACAGGTCATCCCGGCCGTCATTTTCGATCACAACGGACAGAACCTGCGTTCCACCGGGATGCGGTCGTTCCTCCACGGCGACGACGGTGCCGGAAACGGAGGCGTGTACCGGCGCGCAAAGGCCCGTGCCGTCGCCGACCTTCTGCCCGACGGTCACACGCTGGCCGACGGCAACCAGCGGTTTGCACGGCGCACCGATGTGCTGCGACATCGCAATACTGACAAGTTTCGGCTGAAAAACCGTCAGTGCTGCGTCGCGCGATAATTCCTTATGTCCTTTCGGATGGACGCCGCCGAAAAAAGAACGCGGCATAGCGCGATCACCTCAATCCATGTGTTTTTCGTTTTTCTATATGCTAATTATAGCATGATGCATCGGGAAATGCTACGCGGGCGCAAGAGAATTTTAAGTCAAAATCAGGTTTTTTTGTGAAAAAAGCAGAATCGGTATGAACATATTTATACAGGATTATTGAAAGTGACGGTTGCAATTTCACGAAAACGTATTATAATAGAAGCACAAATCAATACTATCCCGTATAAAGCGGTTCGGGAAAGTTGCCGCAGGCAAGCCGAAGGAGTAAAGCTCTCAGGAGAGAAAGGACCGAGCCGCCGAGGGATCTCTGGAGAATCTCATTTATGAGTGCCGAAGGTGCAAGGCGAAAGCCGAATCTCTCAGGCAAAAGGACAGAGGCTGCCCTGCCGATGTGCAGGCATCTGAAGGTATGAGTGTCGCCGGAGTTGGCTGCACTCATTTTTTGTTTTGTGCAGCACATCAGAAGGAAAGAGGAAAAAACCATGAAAACACTGTGCCCCACCATCGACTTTGTAGAACAGTACGACCCCGAGATCGGCGCGCTGATGCAGCAGGAGCTGCGCCGCCAGAGACGCAACATTGAGCTGATCGCCTCGGAGAATATCGCTTCTCCGGCGGTGATCGCCTGCATGGGCACCGTCCTGACGAATAAATATGCGGAGGGCCTGCCCGGCAAGCGCTACTACGGCGGCTGCGAGGTCGTCGATGAGGTCGAGCGCCTTGCCATTGCACGGGCCAAGGAGCTGTTCGGCGCGGAATTCGTCAATGTCCAGCCGCACAGCGGCGCACAGGCCAATCTGGCGGTCTATGCCGCGCTCCTGCAGCCGGGCGACACCATTCTCGGCATGAGCCTTGCCAACGGCGGCCATCTGACGCACGGCGCACCCGCCAACCAGTCCGGCAAGGTCTACCACAGCGTTTCCTACGGCGTCGACCCCGACACCGGCTGCATCGACTATGACGAGGTGGAGCGCCTTGCAAAGGAGCACCATCCCAAGCTGATCGTTGCGGGCGCATCCGCCTATCCCCGCGCCATCGACTTTGCACGCTTTGCCGACATCGCCCACCGCAACGGCGCACTGCTGATGGTGGACATGGCGCACATCGCGGGCCTCGTTGCCGGCGGGATGCACATGAGCCCCGTGCCCTATGCCGACATCGTCACCACCACGACCCATAAGACCCTGCGCGGACCGCGCGGCGGCATTATCATGGGCAAGGAAGAATTTGCCAAGAAGATCAATTCCGCCGTGTTCCCCGGCACGCAGGGCGGCCCGCTGATGCACGTCATCGCGGCCAAAGCCGTCTGCTTCCGCGAGGCGCTCCAGCCGGAATTCAAGGAATATGCGCGCCGGATCGTCGAGAATTCCAAGGCGCTGGCTGCGGCGCTGCTGGAAAAGGGCTTCGACCTCGTTTCCGGCGGCACGGACAATCACCTGATGCTGGCCGATCTCCGTCCGCTGCACATCACGGGCAAGGAATTGCAGGCGCGGCTGGATGAGAACTATATCACCGTCAACAAAAACGCCATTCCCAACGACCCGGAAAAGCCCTTCGTCACCAGCGGTGTGCGCATCGGCACCCCGGCGGTCACGACGCGCGGCTTCCGGCCGGAGGACATGAAGGTCATTGCGCAGTGCATCTATGACACCGCCGTGGACTTCCCCGGAACGCAGGAGAAGGTGCGCGCCGCCGTCGCGGAGCTGACGAAAAAGTATCCGCTCTACGAGTGATGCCGGCTTCGCTCTTTTCCCGCTGCCGTTCGGTCCTCGTGTTTGACACGGAGACCAGCGGCCTGAGCCCCACAGGGGACGAGATCATCGAATTTGCCGCCGTAAAGCTGGCGATGCAGGACGGACAGATCGCCGTCACCGCCGAAGAAGACGAATTTATCCGCCGCCGGGACGACCGCCGCCTGCCGCCGCGCATCACCGCGCTGACGGGCATTACGGACGAAGTCCTCCGCGAAGAGGGCATCTCCAAGCAGGCCTTCGCCGCGCTGCTGGCCGAACTTCTGGACGGAGAAACGATGCTCGCGGCCTATAACGCGCAGTTTGACCTGCTGTTTCTGTACTATTTTCTGGCGCAGTACGGCGACGCGCGCATCCTGCGGGAGAAGCCAAAGCTGGACGTGCTGACGGTCTACCGCGACCGCCGCCCCTATCCCCACCGCCTGAACGATGCCATTTTCGCCTACGGCTTGCAGGAGAAGGTGCGCAATTCCCACCGCGCGATAGACGATGTCCGTGCGACGGCGGAGCTGCTGCGCGCGATGCAGGCCGAGCGCGCCGATCTGGGCCGCTATGTCGACCTGTTCGGCTATTCCCCGAAATACGGCGTGTCCGGGCCGCGCATCGGCTCGGTGCGGTACCTCCCACAGCACGAGGGGCAGCCGCCGCTGTATGAGCTGCTGTGAATAAATCATCGACCCGCCGGGCTGCGCACAGCCCGGCGGGATTTTTAAGATTTGCGGCTTGTATTTTCTAAAACATGGTGGTATACTAGGTTTATCTAAGCAAGGAGGCATTTTTATGCTGGTTTCTACCAAAGGCCGCTACGCGCTGCGCGTGATGCTGGAGCTGGCGCAGGCAGAAAAGGGAGCCCATCTTTCCCTTCCGGTCATTGCGAAAAAGCAGGAGATTTCCGAAAAATATCTCGAGAGCATCGTTTCCGTGCTGGTCAGAGGCGGTCTGGTCGAGGGGATGCGCGGGAAAGGCGGCGGCTACCGTCTCAACCGGGCGCTCAAGGACTATTCCGTGGGTGAGATCCTGCGCTTGACGGAGGGCTCGCTCGCGCCCGTTTCCTGCCTGGAGGGCGGCGAGAATCCATGTCCTCGCGCCTGCAAGTGCGAGACGCTTTTCATGTGGGAAAATCTGGAAACGCTCATCAACAACTATCTCGACGGCGTGAGTCTGGAAGATCTTGTGCACGAAAACCGAAACGCGATATGAAAGCCTATTGACAAAGTATGCTTTTCGGAGTATAATGCAATTAAACCTAGTAAATAAATATGTTTATTGCAGATAGCACGAAAGAAGGAATCAATATGCAGGTTTATGCGGACAATGCGGCCACAACAAAAATGAGCCGCACAGCCATTGAAGCCATGCTTCCCTATATGGACGAGATCTATGGCAACCCCTCCAGCCTCCATTCCGTCGGCCAGCGTGCCGCGGAGGCGCTGCAAGGCGCCCGCGAAACGGTCGCACAGTGCCTGAACTGCACCCCGCGGGAGATCTATTTTACCTCCGGCGGCAGCGAGGCAGACAATCAGGCGATCCTCTCCGCCGCCCGCATCGGCGAGCGCAAAGGAAAAAAGCACATCATATCCACCGCGTTTGAACACCACGCGGTGTTGCATACACTGAAAAAGCTCGAGAAAGAGGGCTTTGAGGTCGAACTGCTGCCCGTCGGCCCCATCGGGACGGTCACGGCGCAGCAGGTGGCCGACGCCATCCGCGAGGACACCTGCCTCGTCACGGTGATGTACGCCAACAACGAGATCGGCTCCATTCTGCCCATTGCGGAGATCGGCGCGGTCTGCCGCGAGCGCGGCGTGCTGTTCCACACCGACGCGGTGCAGGCGGCGGGCCATCTGCCCATCGACGTGCAGGCGCAGAAGGTGGACATGCTGTCGCTGTCGGCGCACAAGTTCCACGGCCCGAAGGGCATCGGTGTGCTGTACGCCCGCAAGGGGATCGTGCTTACGAGCCTGATCGAGGGCGGCGCGCAGGAGCGCGGCAAGCGCGCCGGCACGGAGAACATCCCCGCCATCATGGGTATGGCTGCAGCGCTGCGTGAGGCGGTCGACCACATGGAAGAAAACGCGCAGAAGGTTTCCGCCCTACGCGATAAGCTGATCGCGGGGCTGTCCGAGATCCCGCACTGTGCGCTCAACGGCGACCCGGTGAACCGTCTGCCCGGCAATGTCAGCTTCTGCTTTGAGGGCATTGAGGGCGAGAGCCTGCTGCTGCTTCTGGATGCGAAGGGCATCTGCGCGTCCTCCGGCAGCGCCTGCACCTCCGGTTCGCTCGACCCCAGCCACGTGCTGCTGGCCATTGGCCGCCCGCACGAGGTCGCGCACGGCTCGCTGCGGCTGAGCCTGTGCGAGTGGAACACCGAAGAAGAAATGGATCACATTCTGGCCGAGGTCCCGCAGATCGTGGACTATCTGCGCAATATGTCCCCGATGTGGAAAAATCTGGTCAGCGGCAAAAAGCAATTCATTCTGTAAGGAGGAACGGAAAATGGCTTTGTATACGGAAACGGTAATGGATCATTTCATGCACCCGCGCAATGTGGGCAGCATTGACAATGCCGACGGCGTCGGCGAGGTCGGCAACGCCAAGTGCGGCGATATTATGAAAATGTACCTGAAGATCAAGGACGGTGTCATTGAGGACGTGAAGTTTGAGACCTTTGGCTGCGGCAGCGCCATTGCCTCTAGCTCCATCGCAACGGAGATGATCAAGGGCAAGACCATCGACGAGGCGCTCGCGCTGACGAACAAGGATGTCGTCGATGCGCTGGGCGGTCTGCCTGCGCATAAGCTGCACTGCTCCGTGCTTGCGGAGGAGGCCATCAAGTCGGCAGTCAAGGATTATTACGACCGCAACGGCATTGCATACGACCACTCCAAATTCCCGGACTGCGAAAGCTGCGAGAGCTGCCGCATGGTCTGACCGATTGATAAAAGGACTCCGTTTCCTAATGGAAACGGAGTCCTTTTATGCTTGTCAAAAAAGTCCTTTTGGACTTTTTTGACAAGCTGCCTACAAAATTGCAA
>UQWH01000058.1 GCA_900544705.1 uncultured Eubacteriales bacterium
TTGACCAACGGGCCTGGTAGCGGCAATCTGACTCGAACAGATGACAACACGGGTATGAACCGGGTGCTCTACCAACTGAGCTATGCCGCCATATTTTGCGCTGCCGAAACAGCAATAGTAATTATATAGAAACATCCCCGATTTGTCAAGGGGTTTCCGCAAATTCCGCGCACTTTTTTCTGTGGCAGGCGTTTTCGGTTTGAATTCTTCGCGTTATGGGTATTCTTATGGCAGATTGCTGCGGTTTCGACCGCAAATTCTGCAAAAAGGAGTTCAAACTATGCGCAAAAAACTCTACACGCTCTGGCAGGAAACCGTCATTTTCTACTTTGGCGGGATGTTCTACTGCGGCGTGGAACTGCTCTGGCGTGGCTGGACGCACGGCAGTATGTTCCTGCTCGGCGCCGTGTGCTTCTATCTGGTGGGCAGCCTCGACCGGCACTGGCATCTGCCGGTTCTGTGGCAGATGGTGCTCGGCGCGCTCATCGTCACCTTCTGCGAATTCTGGACGGGCGTGCTCGTCAACGAGATCCTCCAGTTAAACGTCTGGGATTATTCCGACGCTCCCATGAACCTCATGGGGCAGATCTGCCTGCCCTTCACACTGTTCTGGTTCGCCCTCTCCGGCATCGCGATCTTCCTGGAAGACGGGATGCGGCGGCTGCTGTTCAGTCAGCCGTTTCCGCAGTATCGCTGGGTGGTGTGACGTCGGTCAGCGGGCGGCTGCGGCGGCCGGCGGCAAAGAGCACCTGCACGCTGTTGACAAACATGAAGCCGCCGAGCGCCGCGCTCACAAGCGCTTCGCCCGCATTGCCCGCAAAAACGGCGTCGGTAAAGCCGATGGCGGAGCAGACCACGGCGCAGAGCGTCCAGAAGGCCGTCATGCGGCGGCGTCCCTGATCGAGGCAGAAGCCCGCAAGCTGATAGGTGCCCAGCATACAGAAAATCGCAGCCAGCAGGCGGAAGCCGTAGTCATGAATGGACGGGTCGGTATTCCACGTCTGGAAATTGAGGATCAGCCGCACGACCAGATAGACGCTGACGGCCATGTACAAAAGCGCGGAGGGCTTCTGCCCGCTCATGCGCATTCCGGCGAAGGCCGCCACGCAGCCCGCAGCGAGGAAGGCAAGCCATGGCAGGAGCTTTGCCAGCACAACGGAGAAAGCGGAAGCGACCGACTGTCCCGTCACCGTTCCCTGCAACAGCACGAAGAGATTGCCCGCAAACAGCGTCAGCGCGCAGACGATCTGCGCCAGATTCAGCGGCCGGTTGGCAGGGAAAACTTCCTGCCAGCTCCGCTTTTTCCGCAGAGGGCGCAGCAGCGCGATCACTGCCGCGGCATACAGCACCAGAAGGACGATCAGTACAATGTGTATTTTGCTGCCGGGGACAAGCGTCCCGTCGCTCAGAAGCTCGTTTGCGAGCTGATAGCGGCGCAGCAGCGCGCCCGCAAGCGCGGCGGCAAGGGTCAGAAACAGCAGCAGCCCCTGAGAATTGAGGAGTTTTTTCATGAAATCGCCTCCCGGAAATCATCTGGTTCCTATTGTACCATATTCCTGCGGAAAATTACATAGCGCAGAGGAAAAAATTCGTTCGACAAAAAATCAGCCCTGTAAGCCTGTTTTTTCGGAAAAAGTTCTGCATTTTGGAGGAAAAAGTGGCTCAAAGCACTTGCATAATGAGAAACTGCGTGCTATAATAGCAGTAATCTATAGTATATGTTACTAAAGAGAGGGGATTTCCCCTCTCTTTCTTCTTGACTTTTTGATTTTTTCTGGAGGAACAACGAATGAAGATCACCGAACAGGTCTGGCAGTTTGCCGAGCCTCTGGTGCAGGCACAGGGATGCAGCCTCTGGGACGTTGAATACGTCCGCGAGGGCGGCGAATGGTTCCTGCGGCTGTACATCGACAAGGACGGCGGCGTGGACATCGACGACTGCGAAGCCGTCTCCCGCGCGGTGGATCCCGTGCTGGACGAGAAGGACCCGATCCCGGAGAGCTACCGTTTTGAGGTCTGCTCCGCCGGTCTGGAGCGGGTGCTCAAGCGTCCGTCCGACTTCGAGCACTTTCTGGGCGAGCCGGTTCTCGTCAAGCTCTACCGCCCGAAGGACGGCCGGAAGGAATTCCCCGGCGTGCTGAAGGGCTACAAGGACGGCGACGTCACCATTTCTGCCGGTGGGCAGGAGATCACGTTTGAAAAAGCGGAGGTCGCTCTGGTGCGGCTTCGCGTGGAATTTTAAGGAGGACAACATGAACTCGAACGCTGAGATTTTTGCGGCTCTGCGCCAGCTGGAAAAAGAGCGCGGCATCCCTGTGGATTACATGGTCGAGCGTATCACGCAGGCGCTGGTCGCGGCCTATAAAAAGGACAAGGACGGCTACACGGACAACGTTTTCGTCGAGCTGACCGAGCAGAAAATGCAGATGTACGCCCAGAAGGAGGTCGTCGACGAGGTCATCTCCCCCGCCACGGAGATCACGCTGGACGCCGCCCGAAAGATCGACCCCAACGCACAGGAGGGCGACCTTGTCAATGTCGAAATTCAGACGCAGGCCTTCGGCCGCATTGCGGCGCAGACGGCCAAGCAGGTCATCATTCAGGGCATCCGCGAGGCGGAGCGGGGCATGGTCTTTGAGAGCTTCTCCTCCAAGGAGCATGAAATTCTCACCGGTACCGTGCTGCGCATCGAGCCTGGCTCCGGCGATATGACCATCCGCATCGGTCAGGGCACCGACCGCACCGACGCGCTGCTGGCCGCCGGCGAGCAGGTCAAGACCGAGCACTTTACCGAGGGCGACATGATCCGCGTGTACGTCGTGGAAGTCCGCCGCAGCAGCCGCGGCCCGCAGGTCCTCGTTTCCAGAACGCACCCGGCGCTGGTCAAGCGTCTGTTTGAGCTGGAGGTTCCGGAGATCGCCTCCGGCGCGGTGGAGATTCGCTCCATCGCCAGAGAGCCCGGTTCCCGCACCAAGATCGCCGTCCATGCCACAGAGGAAAATATCGATCCCGTCGGCGCCTGCGTCGGCGCACGCGGCGCCCGTGTCGGCGCGGTCGTGGACGAATTGCAGGGCGAGAAGATGGACATCGTCGTCTGGTCGGAGGACATGGCGCAGTTTGTCGCCTCCGCGCTCTCTCCGGCGGACGTCATCTCCGTCACGCCGCTGCCCGGCCTCAAGGCCTGCCGCGTCATCGTGCCGGACGATCAGCTCTCGCTGGCCATCGGCAAGGAAGGCCAGAACGCACGCCTCGCCGCGCGTCTGACCGGCTGCAAGATCGACATCAAGCCCGCTTCTCAGGCGGAGCTGTTTGAGGAAGCGCCCGTCGAGGCGTGATCCCGTTTACATCCGAGGGGAGGAAGTACCGTGCCGAAGAAAATACCGATGCGGCAATGCCTCGGCTGCCGCGAAATGAAGCCGAAGCGGGAGCTGATGCGCGTCGTGCGCAGCCCGGAGGGGCAGGTCGGCATCGACCATAACGGAAAGGCAAACGGCCGCGGCGCGTACCTCTGCCCCAAGGCGGAATGTCTGAAAAAGGCAATCAAGACAAAGGCGCTGGCACGCGCGCTGGAAGTGGAGATCCCACAGGAGATCTACGACGCCCTGCTGGCAGAACTGGAGGCAGAAGCAAATGGAACAGAATAAAAGTCTGGGCCTGCTCGCCATCTCGCGCAAGGGCGGCAACCTCACGGTCGGTGAGGAGCAGGTCGGCGCGGTGGCGAGAGCGGGACGCGCAAGGCTGCTGCTTGTGGCCTCGGACGCATCGGATCATACGGTGCGCCGGGCGCGCAGCTTCGTCGCAGGAACGGCGCAGCCGCTGCTCCGCCTGCCGTTCACCAAGGACGAGCTGGGCGACGCGCTTGGCGTTTCAAGCTGCGCGATGGCCGCGATCACGGACGTGCGGCTGGCGCAGGCCTTTGTCAAAACACTGGGGGAGCCGGAAAAGTATGCAGAGCTTCTCGGAGATCTGGATGTGCGCGTCCGGCGCGTGGAAAAGCGACGCGAGGAAGAAAAAGCGCACAGATACAACATCCGGCATGGAAAGAAGTAACATGGAGGTGGCTTTATGAGTTTAGTGAAGTATCGAGTAAAGGAAGTCGCAGCGGACTTCGGCAAGACGCCGAAGGACATCGCCGAGATCGTCGGAAAATATTTTGAGAAGCCGCGCAGCAACACGCAGGTGTTGACGGACGAGCAGCTCAACGTGGTGTTTGACTATATCACCCAGCACAATCAGATCAACTCTCTGGAGCAGGTCTTTGCCGTGGCGCCCGCACCCAAAAAGGAAGCGCCCAAGGCCGAGACTCCGGCGCAGGCACCCGCCGCGCAGGCGGATGCCCCCGCCGCAAAGCCCGAAAAGCCGAAGGAGGAGCAGCGTAAGCGTGAGCGCCGCGTGGTCGATACGAAGGCCGTCACCGTCAACGCCGACCGCTTTGACGACCGCGTCGACGAGCTGATCTCCGAGCGCGCGCAGAATTTCTCCGGCGGAAAGCAGAAGATCGCCAGCAAGAACAAGAATAAAACCAAGGGCGCGAAGAAGCCCCCCTTCGGCAACAAACAGCGCAACGAGGAGCAGGAGAAGATGCGCCGCCTGCGTCTGGAGGTCATCAAGAAGACCCCGCTGACCGTCAAGATTCCCGACGAGATCACCGTGGGCGAGCTGGCCTCCCGCATGAAAAAGACTGCGACCGAGGTCATCAAGACCCTGATCAAAAACGGCGTGATGGCCTCCATCAACCAGACCATCGACTTTGACACCGCCGAATTTGTCGCGACCGAGCTCGGCTGCCGCGTGGAGCACGAGGTCGTTGTGACCATCGAGGATCGTCTGATCGACGACCATGTGGACACCGCGGACGAACTGGTCCCGCGCAGCCCTGTCGTCGTGGTCATGGGCCACGTCGACCACGGCAAGACGAGCCTGCTCGACGCCGTGCGAAAGACGAACGTCGCCTCCGGCGAGGCCGGCGGCATCACGCAGCACATCGGCGCTTACACGGTGCAGGTCAACGGCAACCCCATCACCTTCCTGGACACGCCGGGCCACGCCGCCTTCACTTCCATGCGCGCCCGTGGCGCCATGTGCACCGACATTGCCATTCTGGTCGTCGCTGCGGACGACGGCATCATGCCGCAGACCGTCGAGGCCATCAACCACGCCAAGGCCGCTAAGATCCCCATCATCGTGGCCGTCAACAAGATGGATAAGCACGGCGCGAACCCCGACCGCATCAAGCAGCAGCTCACCGAATACGATCTCGTTCCGGAGGAATGGGGCGGCGACACCATCGTCTGCCCGATCTCTGCGAAAACCGGTCAGGGCATCGACCAGCTGCTGGAGATGGTCATTCTGACCGCCGAGATGCAGGAACTGCGCGCCAACCCGAACCGCGCCGCCAAGGGTACGGTCATCGAGGCCCGACTGGATAAGACCCGCGGCCCCATTGCAACGCTGCTCGTCCAGAACGGCACGCTGCACAAGGGCGACCTCATCATCGCCGGCACCGCCGTCGGCCGCGTGCGCGTCATGACGGACGACAAGGGCCGCGCCATCAGCGATGCAGGCCCCTCCATCCCGGTCGAGATCACCGGTCTTGCCGAAACGCCCACCCCCGGCGATGAATTCGACGCCGTCGCGGACGAGCGCATGGCGCGTCAGCTCGTCGAGCAGCGCAAGCAGGCCGAGAAGGATGCCGCCGCGAAGCTCACGAGCAAGGTCACGCTCGATAACCTCTTTGCCAAGATGCAGGAGGGCGAGATGAAGGAACTCAACCTCATCGTCAAGGCCGACGTGCAGGGCTCTGCCGAGGCGGTCAAGGCCAGCCTCGAAAAGCTCTCCAACGACGAGGTCCGCGTCCGCGTGATCCACGCAGGCGTCGGCGCGATCAACGAATCCGACATCCTGCTGGCCTCCACCGCCAACGCGATCGTCGTCGGCTTCAATGTCCGTCCGGACGCGGCTGCCGCCGCCTCCGCACAGCGGGCAAACGTCGACCTGCGGATGTACCGCGTCATCTACGACGCGATCGACGAGATCGAATCTGCCATGAAGGGTATGCTCGCCCCGAAGTACCGCGAAGCCATCATCGGTCACGCCGTCGTGCGCCAGACCTACAAGGTCTCCGCCATCGGCACCATCGCCGGCTGCTATGTCAAGGACGGCAAGGTCACGCGCGACGCGCAGGTGCGCGTCCTGCGGGATAACATCGTCATCTATGACGGTGTCGTCGGCTCCCTGCAGCGCTTCAAGGACTCCGTCAAGGAGGTCGCGCAGAACTACGAATGTGGTATGTCCATTGAGAAGTTCAACGACATCAAGGAAGGCGACGTCTTCGAGTGCTACGTTATGGAGGAAATCCCCCGCTGACATGTTTCTGGGGTTGTTGCACCGGCAACAACCCCGTTTTTTCAAAAAGGAGGAACTTTACTATGGCATCCAATCGTCTTGGACGCATCAACGAAGAAATTCAACGCGAGCTGGCAGAGCTTCTGCGGGAGCTGAAGGACCCGCGCGTGCATAAAACCATGGTTTCCATCACCCATGTTGAAACAACCCCCGACCTGCGCTACGCAAAGGTCTTTGTGTCCATGCTGGACAAGGACTGCGTCAAGGAAACGCTGGCGGGGCTCAAATCCTCCTCCGGCTATCTGCGCCGCGAACTGGGCAAAAACCTCCAGCTCCGCTACACGCCGGAGCTGCAATGGCAGGCAGACGACTCCATCACCCACGGCGCGCACATTCTGGACATTCTGTCCAAGCTCGACATTCCGGAGGACGGCGAAGATGAAGCAGCTGACGGTCAATGAGGCGGCCGCCTTTCTTCTGGCGCGCGACCGCTTTGTCATTCTGACGCACCGCCGCCCCGACGGCGATACGATCGGCTGCGCCGCCGCGCTCTGCGGCGGTCTGCGCGCACTGGGCAAGCAGGCGGCAATTTTGGAAAATCCCCAGTTCACCCCGAAATTCCGACCCTATCTGGAGGGCCTGACCTGCCCGGCCGTGCAGGACGGCGACTGCATCGTCGCCGTGGACATCGCGACCGAGCGCATCTTTGCCTATAACGCAGCGGAGCTGCCGAGCCGCGTCGAGCTTGTGATCGACCACCACGGCCGCAACTCCGCCTATGCCGCAAACGGCCTCGTAGAGCCGCAGACCGCCGCCTGCGGTGAGATCGTCCTGCGTGTCCTGCAGGCGATGGGCGCTCCCCTGACCAAGCGCATCGCGGAGGCGCTCTATGTGGCCATCTCCACGGACACCGGCTGCTTCCGCTACAGCAACACCACCGCCGAAACGCTCCGCGCGGCGGCGGTCTGCAAGGACGCGGGCGCGGATACCTTCGCGATCAACCGCGTGATGTTCCTGACGCGCCGTCTAGCGCGGCTGAAGCTGGACGCCTATCTGACGCAGACCACTGAGTTCTACGCGGGCGGTATCGTCGCCGTCAGCGCGATCCCCTCCGATCTGATCGCCTCTCTGGGGCTGACGGAGGACGACATCGACGACATCTCCGGCTTCGGACGCGACATTGAAGGCGTGGAGATCGGCGTGATGATCCGGCAGGCGCCGGAGGGCGGCAAGCTCTCCGTCCGCACCTCGCCGGCCTACAACGCCGCGGAATACTGCGCGCAGCTCGGCGGCGGCGGTCACGCCGCGGCGGCCGGCGCGACGGTCCCCGGCGGCATTGCAGAGGCAAAGGAGGCCATTCTGCGCGTCCTTCGCGCGTCGGGGGTCGCTGTCTGATGGCAAACGGAATTCTGATCGTGGACAAGCCCGCCGGATGGACCTCGCAGGATGTGGTCGCCAAGCTGCGCGGCGTTTTCCACGAAAAACGCATTGGGCACGGCGGCACGCTCGACCCCATGGCCACGGGCGTCCTGCCGGTCTTTCTGGGCCGTGCGACGCGCGCGGTGGAATTTTTTGAGCACGCGGACAAGACCTACCTTGCCGCGCTGCGTCCCGGCGTCGTGACCGACACGCAGGACATCACCGGCACGGTGCTGCACGAGCAGCCCGCAGACGTTTCCCCGGAGGCGCTGGCGGCTGTCCTGCCGCGCTTTCTCGGCCCGCAGGAGCAGGTGCCGCCGATGTATTCCGCGATCAAGGTCGGCGGGAAGAAGCTCTACGAGCTGGCGCGCGCCGGGAAGGAAGTTGCGCGGAAGCCGCGCCAAATTGAAATTTTTTCCCTTGACCCCTGCGGGACCGACGGACAGGATCTTCTCCTGCGCGTCCACTGCTCCAAGGGCACCTACGTCCGCACGCTCTGCCACGACATCGGCGCGGCGTTGGGCTGCGGCGGCTGCATGGCCGCGCTGCGGCGCGAACAGGCCGGGGCCTATACGCTGGCGCAGGCCGTTCCTCTGGAGGAGCTGCTGCACCATCCGGATCCCGCTTCCCTTTTAATGCCGGTGGACAGCCTGTTTGCCGCGCTGCCCGCCGCAGCGCTTTTCGCACCGCAGGAGAAAAAGTGCCGCAACGGCGCCGCCTTCTCCGCCGGGCTTGCGGATGGACGCTGGCGCCTGTACGGGCAGAACGGTGAATTTCTTGCGCTCGCCGCGGCTGAAAACGGCACGGTCAGGACAATCAAGAGTTTTTTCGAGGTTTCGGTATGAATGAAAACTGCGTTCTCGCGCTGGGCTTTTTTGACGGCGTGCACCTCGGCCACGGCGGTCTGCTTGCGCAGACGCGGGAGGTGGCCGACCGACTCGGCCTGCCCGCCGCAGCGCTGACCTTTGACACCCACCCGGACGAGTTGGTGTTCGGCAGGCCCGTTCCGCTCATCAACACCCCCGCCGACCGCGAATGGCTGATGCACACGTATTACGGCATTGACCGTGTCTTCTCCCTGCACTTCGACCGCGAAACCATGCACCAGCCATGGCGCGAATTTGTCCTAGAGCGCCTGCTGGGTGAGTATAAAGCGGCGCATGTGGTCTGCGGCCACGATTTCCGCTTCGGCGACCGCGGCGCTGGCGACCCAGAAAAGCTGGCAGCGCTCTGCCGCGAGGAGGGCGTTGGCTGCGACTGCATTCCGGAGATCTGTATGGACGGGCAGACGGTGTCCTCCACCCTCATCCGCCGCCTGCTTGCCGAGGGCGAGATGGCGCGCGCGGTGCGCTTCCTCGGACATCCGCACGTGCTCAGCGGCACGGTCGTGAGCGGGCGCAGGCTGGGACGAACCATCGGCATCCCGACGGCGAATTTGCAGCTTCCGCAGGGCGTTCTCACCCCGCGCTTCGGTGTCTATGCAGCGAAGGCCTGCTTTGACGGGCAGCGCCTCCCGGCGGTCGTGAACATCGGCGTCCGCCCGACCGTGGGCGGCGGCAGCGTCACGGTGGAGCCTTGGATCCTCGACTATGAGGGCGACCTGTACGGCAAGCGCCTGCGGTTGGAGATTTACACCTTCCTGCGCCCGGAGCGAAAATTCTCCTCTCTGGAGGAACTGCGGCAGGAAGTTCTGCACAACGCCGCCCAGACGCGGGCATTTTTTGACGATTCCGAGCAATCCTGTTAACGTAAAATTCCTCCGCCGGCTTGAGCCAGCGGAGGAATTTTACAATTATTGTGCTTTTACAAAGCCGAGGTATTGCGTTCCCTGAAAGGTCAGGCTGCCGGTAATGCCCTCGGTCAGCAGCGCATACTGCTGCGGGTCGACGGCAAACTCTACATAATTCCCGTCACCCTTCAAAAAGGTCACATAGTAGCCCAGAACCGCCTGCCCCTGCTGCACGCTCTGCTGGATCAGGGTTCTGCGGGCGGCGACCTGCGCCGGAACCGTCTGCGGCTGCGCCGCCTGCTGGTCTTCCTTTCTGCGCGCCAGCGAGGTGATCAAAAGCGCCACGCCGACGATCACGCCGCTGACGACCAGAATTGCGAGCACGATCAAAAGCCCGCTTCCCATTACATTCATTTTATTTCTCCTTTTCTTTCTAAAATATCTGCTAACTCGTCAAATGTGACGAAGGTATAGCCGCAGCTTTTCAGCATCCGGATAATCGCCTCGACCTTCAGCCGGTAGGTGTGCAGGCCGGAATTGAGATAATACCGGTCGTAGAGCTTCAGGCCGTGCATCGCAGGCGGCCGCTCCCGCGACAGCTCAAAGGGATGCAGATAGAAAACATAATAATCGTTTTCGCGCAGATAGCTGCCGATGAGCGGCAGGATAAAGCCCCAGTGACCCAGCCGGACATAGCCCCCGCCGGAGATGGGGTAGTTTTTGCCAAACAGCTTCTGGCAGGTCATGCCGAATTCATAGAAGCCGTTTTTGCGGAACACGCCCTTCAACAGTTCCCGGAAATCGCTCATGTCGAGCTTTTCTACATGACGCGCAGGTGCAAAATCCATGCGGCTGGAATCGTAGCGGAAACCGAGGCCGCGCAGAATATTCAGCTTGCTTTTGTCCAGACTGAAGCAAGGCGCGCGGTAGCCGGTCACCTTTGTCTGAAATTCCTCTTCGAGAAGCGCCTTGGCCTCGCGCGTTTCGCGCAGAAAGCGTGCATCGTCCATGCAGTCCGGCGGTGTGTGCTGCAAGCCATGCAGCGCAAGGCGGTGGCCGCGCCGCAGGTAGCGCAGCAGGCGCTCCTTTTCGCGCTGCGCCGTCCGGCAAACCGCAAACATTGTCGCGCGGATCTGGTGCTTTTCCAGCAGGCGGATGTATTCGTCCAGCCCGTCCAGCATATCTCGCGTCACCGTCTCGCCGGAATTCGCAACACATTCCGTGTCCGTGAATTCCTCGACGTCCATGGTGAACACGGCGTACTTTCTTCTGTGCTCCATGATTCTCTCTCTGTTTTTTACTCGGCGGGAACCGCCTTGTCTATTTTATTGCATCCGCACAGGAAAGTCAACCGAAAGGCGCCCCTCGTAACTGTCAAAAAACTGTCTGACCGAAAGCTTCGGAGGGAAGAAAAGAGTAATCCTTCATTTTTTGATTTTGCAATTTTGCAGGCAGCTTGTCAAAAAGTCCAAAAGGACTTTTTGACAAGCTGAAAAGGGGGCTTACGCCCCCTGTGTTATGCGTTTCCATGCAGCCGGTAAAGGACGCGCATGAGCTGCGCGCCCGTAACTGCGCCGTTTTCGTCCAATCCATCCAGCAGGCCCTTTTCGCGCGCCCAGCGAAGCGCCGCATCCTCCGCGCCGCCCGGCGCGGCGTAGGCAACGCCAAAATGATCGCAGATCCCTTGGCAAATTGCCTCGCCGATCTCCGTCGGATGCGAGATCAGCCACTTTGCCGCCTCGACATTGTCGTGGAAGTCCACCTCGATATACACGCAAGGCGCATTGGAAACCTTGATTTCGTAAAGTCCCGGCCGCGCCGTGAGGTTTTCGCTGCTGCCCGGCGTGATGGACGCCAACCGCCGGAAAATCGCCTGCGCCGCCTTGTAGCCGCTGCCCGTCGTGTTGAAGGCAAACATCCGCGTTCCGGACACCGTCCCGTCAAATGCATTGGTGTGGATGCAGACATGCAGATCGGAATTCCAGCGGTTGGACTCTGCCACGCGCGCATACATATCGGAAGTCTGGTTGTTTTTGACCTCAAAACCGCAGCGTTCCAGCGCGCGCTGCGCCGCATCGGCAAAGCGGCGGCACTGTGCCGCCTCGTTCGTCCCGCCATAGGCGTAGAGGTTGCCGGTCTGGTCGCTTGGACTGAGATAAATCTTCACAACTCTCCTCCTCCCTTTTCATGCTGTACGCCGAAATAAAAACTGATGACCGACGTGACAATGATCATAATATTGTCCGGGCTGATCTCTCCCCGCAGCGCGAGGATGATGAACACGGCAATCACGGAAAGCGTCACGATGGTCTTGACCTTCAGCATATTGGCAAGATTCTGCAAAATGTTCCTCATTTGCTTCGCGTCCCTCCCTTTTCGCGCCCTTTCAGTCTATGCGGGCTTGATGATTTTGGCAACAAAAAATGGCAGGCGCTGCTAAGAAGCAAGTGCCTGCCTATTCCTCTTTTTACATTTTTACACATCCTCGCAGTGATCAATATGCCGCTGAATACGGTCAATGATCATTTCCAGCGCGACGAGGTTCTTGCCGCCCTCCAGAACGACCAGATCGGCGTTCTTCTTGCTTGGCTCAACGAACTGTTCGTGCATCGGCTTGACCGTGGAAAGGTACTGCGACAGCACCGAATCCAGGCTTCTGCCGCGTTTGGCGACGTCGCGCTTGATGCGGCGGATCAACCGGACATCTGCGTCCGTATCCACGAAGATCTTAATATCCATCTGCTC
>UQWH01000059.1 GCA_900544705.1 uncultured Eubacteriales bacterium
CTGCGGCGGGTTATTGAACGCGAAAGGGAACCCTGACGGTTCCCTTTCACTCTTTTCTTCCCTCCGAAACTTTCGGTTCGATAGGTTTTTGACAGTCTGAGGAGCCTGTGGGCTCCTGTTTTTTGTTCAGCGGGGAAGACGCGCGTTCAGCTTTGCATAGATGCGGGAAACAAACCATGGCTCCGTAGAGGCGCGGAGAGCCTCTTCCGGCGAAAACCATGCCACACCGCTGTTCTCGTCCGCACAGACACGCAGGGGCGCCCTGCCGTCTGCTTCCAGCAGATAGGTGACATTCAGATGCAGGTGAGAAGAAACGTAAACACCGCGCTTCTCATGGCCGTCCACGGTCAGACATTCCACGGAATAGATTTTCCCATCGACCGGCTTGACCTCCGTCAGGCCGGTTTCTTCTTGACACTCCTTCAGCGCGACGTGCAGCAGATCACGGTCGCCGTCGGCATGCCCGCCGCACCAGGACCAGGAGTCGTAGATTTTGTGATAGACCATCAGCACCTTGTCACGTGTCGGATTGGTCACCCATGCGGAAGCGGTGACGTGTGCGATGCGGTTACTGCGAAGAAACGCGTCCGCATTGCGTTCGATGAAATCGAGGATCAGGGTCCGGTCCTTTTCTTCCTGCTCGTTCTGCGGCACATAGGCGGCAAGCTCTTTCAGAATTTCCATGCTGGTCCTCCGTCATCTTGATGATTTTTTTCTATCATAGTGCAGGGAAAGGAAAAAAGCAAGAGCTGCGCCTGATGGCAGTACATTTTCTGTACGCGCAGAGCGGTGATCTGGGTTTCTGCCTCGGTGTAATGGTACGGTCCGGTCTTGCCGGCCACTGCACGGGCGCTGCACAGTAACCTGCATTTTTGCGGGCGGCTGGTCTTGCCGCCTGCTTTTTTATTGACAACGCGGGCCACGGCCGTTAATATAAACAGGAATACGAAGCCCGGCAGGGCGGGAAGGAACCATCATGGAATACGATAAACCGATTGCAGATATGATCCCAGGCGACGAGGTCGAGGGTTTTTACATACTCAAAGACGCCCACCAGAAAACGACCGCCGCAGGAAAGCCCTTCCTGAGCGGAAGCATTGCCGACCGCAGCGGCAGCATGGACATCAAAGTCTGGGACTACAGCGGCCCGGTGGGCGGCACGCCGTCAGACACCGGCAAGGTCATCAAGCTGCGCGGCGTGGTGTCCGAGTTCAAGGGAATGCCGCAGCTTACGGTCAGCCGCATCCGCATGACGGCACCGGCGGATCGCTATGACACCGCTGCGCTCGTGCCGGTCGCGCCGATCGATCCGGACGAGGCGCTCAATGACATCCGCAGGATGCTCGACAGCCTGACCGACGCTGACTACCGCGCGGCAGCGAAAACCATGCTCCAGCGGCATCTGGAGGCCTTCCGGCAGATCCCGGCGGCCAAGAGCGTCCACCACAGCTTCCTCTCCGGCCTTCTGATGCACACGTCCAATATGCTGAAAATGGCGGATTTCCTTGCCGGCCTTTACGCGGAGATCATCGACCGCAGCCTGCTGCTGACCGGGACGCTGCTGCATGATTTTGCAAAGGAGCGCGAGTTTGTGTTCTCTGACCTTGGCATCGTCACGGACTATTCCACCAAGGGGCAGCTTCTGGGTCACCTTGTCATGGGCGCGCAGGAGGCTGCGGAGGTCTGCTCGGAAGTGGGCGTGCCGGAGGAAAAGTCGGTTCTATTGCAGCATCTGATCCTCTCCCACCACGGCGAGCCGGAGTTCGGCGCGGCGGTGCGGCCCATGTGCGCAGAGGCGGAGCTGCTGTCGTATATCGACCTGATCGACAGTCGCATGGAGATCTACGCCGAGAATCTGCCGGACGTTCCCGTCGGTACGTTCAGCAACCGCATCTTCTCTTTGGATAAGAAGATCTACCACCACGGATAAAGATACCGTTTCCCGGCTGTATCGCAGCCGGGAAATTTTTTCGAAAAAACTGAAAAAGGACTTGACAGGAACACAGGGAAGTGTTACTATCTAGACAGTTGAATGATTGCTCAATTATTCAAGCGGTCAAGTGAAGGGAGGAAGGAAAATGGAGCAGCATCACGTGCTGGACGAGGACGCCCTGTTTGAGATGGCGGAGCTGTTCAAGGTATTCGGAGATTCTACGCGGATCCGCATTCTTTATGCCCTGTTTCAGTCAGAGTTGAGCGTCACGGACATCTGCGAGGAGCTGGGCATGAGTATTTCCGCCGTTTCGCATCAGCTTCGTCTGCTGAAGCAGGCCAAGCTGGTGAACTGCCGCCGTGCGGGCAGGCAAGCCTACTACGCATTGGCGGATGACCATGTCAAAACCATCATCGGGATGGCAAAAGAACATATTGAGGAGTGACAGAAATGAAAATAACTTACAAGCTTCGTGATCTGGACTGCGCAAACTGCGCCGCAAAAATGGAAAATGCCATTGCAAAGCTGCCGGAGGTCAGTGCCGTGACCGTCAGCTTCATGACGCAGAAGATGATCGTTGAATATGCCGAAGGCGTGGACGGGGCGGAGGGCCTTGCAAAGATCAAAAAGACCATCCACCGCGTAGAGCCGGATTGTGAGGTCGTCGGATGACACGCAAGCAGAAAAAGCTGCTCACGCGCATCATTGTTTCTCTGGTACTGTTCGGTGTCGGCTTTCTGCTGAAGGACTGGTGGCAGGCGGGCTTCATGCTGGCGGCGTGGCTGCTGGCGGGCTATGATGTGCTGTGGGAAGCGATCGTCAATATTTTCCACGGCCAGCTTTTTGATGAAAAGTTTCTGATGGGTCTTGCCACCTGCGGCGCGCTGGCCATGAAGGACTGGAAAGAGGCTGCCGCCGTGATGGTGTTTTTCCAGATCGGTGAGCTGTTTGAGAGTGTCGCGGTTTCCCGTTCCCGTCAGTCCATCTCTGCGCTGATGGATCTGCGTCCCGACCAGGCCGTTGTTCTGAGAGATGGCGAAGAGGTTCAGGTCGAGCCGGAAGAGGTCGCGGTGGGCGACATTCTGCTCGTCCGCGCGGGCGAGCGCATCCCGGTCGACGGCGTGGTCGTCGAGGGCGAGGCTTCGCTGGACACCGCCAAGGTGACAGGCGAGTCCATGCCGGCCGAAGTCGGAGCGGGAAGCACCGTCATCTCCGGAAGCGTCAATATCAACGGCGTTCTGAAAATTCGTGCGGAAAGCGCTTATGCGCAGTCCACCGTTGCGAGAATTCTCTCTCTGGTGGAATCCGCTGCGGAGAAAAAAGCGAACGCAGAACGCCTGATCACCAAATTCGCAAAGTATTATACCCCCAGCGTGGTCATTGCGGCCGTGCTGCTGGCGGCGGTCCCGCCGATCTTCTTCCATCAGCCCTTCTTTGAGTGGCTGTCCAGAGCGCTGACCTTCCTCGTCATTTCCTGCCCCTGCGCGCTGGTCATTTCCGTGCCGCTGGCGTTCTTCTCCGGTATGGGCGCATCAGCCAAGCTGGGTATCGTCGTCAAGGGCGGCGTGACGCTGGAGCAGCTGGCTAAAGCGAATACTTTTGTATTTGACAAGACCGGCACGCTGACGGCGGGTGAGTTCTCCATCCGTAAGGTGCAGCCGGAGGAAAAGCGGGATGAGATCCTGCGGGTCGCCTCTCTCTGTGAGCAGTATTCCAACCATCCCATCTCCAAGACCATCCGCGAGGCGGTTCCTGCACCTGCGGGAGAGGCCGGCGAGATCATGGAAGTTGCCGGCAACGGCATCACTGCCGTCGTAGACGGCAAAAAGGCCGCCGTCGGCAACCGCCGCCTGATGGAAAAGTGCGGTGTCACACTGCCGGAGGTCGATGAGGTCGGAACAGTCCTGTTTGTTGCCGTGGAGGGCGAGTACCTTGGTGCGATCGTGATCGGTGATTCGCCGCGCGAAGGCGTTCCGGAAATGCTTTCGGAGCTGCACCGCAAGGGCGTCCGCCGCACGGTGATGCTGACAGGCGACAACAAGGCTTCTGCCGAGCAGTGCGCCGAGGCCTGCGGCCTGGCGGAATTCCATGCACAGCTTCTTCCGCAGGATAAGGTCGCGCATGTGGAAGAAATGCTCAAAGAGGAGCGGGGCAGGGGCGCGCTGGTCTTTGTGGGCGACGGCGTGAACGACGCTCCGGTTCTGACGATGGCAGATGTCGGCATCGCGATGGGCGGCGTCGGCAGCGACGCGGCGGTCGAGGCGGCGGATGCGGTCATTCTGAACGATGACATCTGCAAGCTGCCCGCACTTCTGCGGATCGCAAAGCGCACCTGCCTGATCGCGAAGGAGAATATCGTCTTTGCACTGGCGGTCAAGGGCATTTGTCTGGTGCTCGGCGCCTGCGGCATTGCCTCCGTATGGATGTCCGTGTTTGCGGACGTCGGCGTTGCGGTGATCGCGATCCTCAATGCACTGCGCGCAATGCGGAAATCCTGAACTTCAGAATGCTTTTTTTGTGCCGCCGGCGTTTTGCCGGCGGCGTTTTTTTGTGCATCCGCAGGAAATGAATATTTGTGCATAGGTGCAGTACAAAAAGAGCGGGGGGAGTTCTTCTGTCTTTTGTATTTTCCTGTCGAATGTCCGGAGTTTTCGGGGTTCTTCCCGTTTTTTACGATAATTCTGAAGATTGAGCGGAGAAACAAATTTTTTTGCGAATTCGCCCTTGTATATTTACATTGGATATGGTATGATAACAATGGTGGCGCTGTATCCTAGTCAAAGCGTTCCGATCTCGAAGAAGGGCCTAAAAATCCTTTTAAGGGCATATCGATGAAGTCCCTGGTGCTTGCTTTTTTCGCCCAGATTAGGGTGGGTGCTGGGGGTTAAGGTTTCCGGGCGAGGTGTAATGGCATATACCAACCGACCCGGATTCCGTGGAGACCTGTTCTTGTGCGACAGCCGTACCGTTCCTTCGGGAAACCCGGACTGCGTACGAAACAGGATAGAACCTGCATTGCGGTGCACAGAATCGTGTGCTGTGTGCAGCGTAGCCTGCCTTGCGTGAGTATGTTGGGATTGGGGAGTGAAGCGTTTCCGGCCGTGGCCGCGGCTGAGAGCGATATTGCCCCTTGAAACCATGCTTGCAAAAGAGGATAGAATCGGTGCGTAATGCTGTGGAAATCACCTAGGCGGACTTTTTAGTGGCAGATAAAGGATTGCAGTACGAGCTAAGTGGCAATCGGGTACCGGCTATGGCAACATACCGGCAAGACTTCAAACGGAAACGGCCGAACGGCGACGAACGGTAGTCGAAGGGGAAATCCAACCCGACCTAAGCCGTAAGATTTACTTTATCTGCTGCCACCATTTTTCATTCTTGGAGGAGTCATTTTGAGCACCAGTAACGAAGAACCCCGAAGTAAGCAGAAAAAGAAAACCACACAAAAAAAGAACAATCATAGATGGGCCGTTACGGTCTTTTTTATCGCCGTCCTGCTCTCCTCGACAATCTCTTTCCTTTCCTCCACCGTTATGGAGGACGCAGAACTTGTCGAGGCGTTTATTGTCTTATTGTTCATTGTTTTCCTCGGCATTCTGTTTGATATTATTGGCGTGGCGGTGATGTCCGCAAGCGAGAAGCCGTTTCATTCCATGGCGGCAAGGAAGGTCCCCGGTGCAGCCGAGGCCCTGAAGCTCCTGCGAAATGCAGAAAAAGTTTCCAACTTCTGCAACGACGTCATTGGCGACATCTGCGGCGTCGTTTCCGGCTCTGCCTCTGCGGTCATCGCGGTCAAGGCGCTGACGCAGGTGAAGTCCGATATGCTCTCGCAGCTCATCATGTCCGCGCTGGTCGCGGGTGTGACGATCTCCGGCAAGGCCTTCGGCAAGACTATTGCCACGAGTCAGTCCACGAACATCGTACATATTGTTTCCAAGATCATTTATTATATAAAGTCGCCTTTTTGCAGGAAAAAACGTAAAAAGAAGTGACCAATTTGACAGGTTGTGTAGCTTTTGGATTTACTAAGTCAGATCAGCACACGTGAGGATCTTCTGGCGCTGAATGAACGGCAGCTGGAGCAGCTTTGCGAGGAGATCCGGCAGTTCCTTGTGCTGAATATCGCGCACACCGGCGGACACCTCGCGTCGAACCTCGGCGTGGTGGAGTTGTCTGTCGCGTTGGAGCGCGTGTTTGACACTTCAAAGGATCGGCTGCTGTTCGACGTTGGACACCAGTCCTATGTGCATAAAATTCTCACGGGCCGGCGTGACCGCTTCCGCACGCTGCGGACGTTCGGCGGCCTTTCCGGTTTCCCCAAACCGTCAGAGAGCGACAGCGACGCTTTCGTGGCGGGACACGCTTCCAGCGCGGTATCCACCGCTCTTGGCATGGCCAGAGCGCGGACGCTTTTGAAACAGGATTACCATGTGATCGCTCTGATGGGCGACGGCGCCATGACAGGCGGCCTTGCCTACGAGGGCATGAACGACGCCGGCGAGAGCGACGAGCCGCTGATCGTTATTCTGAACGACAACGGGATGTCCATCACGCCGAATGTCGGCGGGATCGCGCGGCATCTCGGCCTTATTCGTACCCGCCCGGGCTATTTCCGGATCAAGAAGGCCTATCGCGCCGTTACGAATGCCCTCCCCGGCGGCAAGGCACTTTATCGCATGACGCACCGGCTGAAGGAACGCTGGAAGCGGATGCTCCTCGGCAGTACCCTGTTTGAGGAGATGGGCTTTGAATACTACGGCCCCGTGGATGGACATGATCTGAAACGGCTGGAGTATATGCTCCGACTGGTCAAGAACTGCAAGCGCCCCGTGCTGCTGCATGTCATCACGCAGAAGGGCAAGGGCTACCGCCCGGCGGAGCTGAACCCGGACGTGTTCCACGGCATCGGCTGCTTTGACCCGTCGGATGGGCATACGCCGCAGAACGCGCACCTGCCCGGCTTTTCCGATACCTTCGGCAGGGTCATGTGCGAGCTGGCAGACAAAGAGCCGCGGCTTTGCGCGATCTCTGCCGCAATGATCCGCGGGACGGGACTGGCGGAATTTCGAAAAGCGTACCCCGCTCGCTGCTTTGATGTCGGCATTGCCGAGGGGCACGCCGTCGCCATGGCGGGCGGCCTTGCAAAGCAGGGAATGCTTCCCGTGGTCGCGATCTATTCGACCTTTTTGCAGCGCGCGTATGATATGATTTTGCAGGATGTTTCCATGCTCGATCTGCACGTTGTGTTTGCGGTGGACCGCGCCGGTCTGGTCGGCGAAGACGGCGAAACGCATCATGGCCTTTTTGACGTCAACTATCTGCGCTCCGTGCCGAATATGCAGGTGCTCTGCCCGGCCAATCAGGCAGAGCTGGAGCTGATGTTGCGCCATGCGATCCTTGAGATGAAGGGGCCTGTGGCAGTCCGCTATCCGCGCGGCTGTGACGGCGCCTATACACAGGCCGCCGCGTCACCCATTCTGCGTGCAGGGCGGGACATTACGCTTGTAAGCTATGGGACGCTCATCAATCAGGTGCTCCGCGCCGCGGAGTTGCTGGAAAAGCAGGGAATTTCCGCGGAGGTTCTGAAGCTCCCATCCATCAAACCGATCGATTTTTCCGTCATTCGCACCTCCGCCCGCAAAACCGGGCATCTGCTGGTCGCGGAGGAGGCGGTCTGCATCGGCTGCGCCGGCAAGGAAATTGCGGGCATGCTTCGCACGGAAGGGATGAATCCGGTGATCCGCCTGTGCAACGCGGGCGACCGCTTTGTACCGCAGGGCGCGGTCAGCGACCTTTACCGGCTGCTGGGGTTGGATGCGGAATCCCTTGCAAAAACTGCGCTGGAGGTGTTGGACCATGAAGCATAAGGAACGGCTGGATGTTATGCTGGTCGAAAAGGGACTGTGCGAGAGCCGCAGCCGTGCGCAGGCTGTTATCATGAGCGGCGAGGTCTACGTCAACGGCCAGAAATCGGACAAGCCCGGCACGCCGACGGACGTCGAGGCCGAGATTGAGATTCGCGGCAACGCCTGTCCCTATGTCAGCCGCGGCGGATTGAAGCTGGAAAAAGCCCTGCGCGACTTCGGCGTCGATCCGACGGGTCTGACCTGCCTGGATTCCGGTGCTTCCACCGGTGGTTTTACCGACTGTCTGCTCCAAAACGGCGCAAAGCAGGTCTTTGCCATCGATGTTGGCTATGGGCAGCTTGCGTGGAGCATCCGCACGGACCCCAGAGTCGTGTGCATGGAGCGCACGAATATCCGGTATGTCACGCCGGAGCAGCTCGGCACGCCTGTGCAGCTCGCGGTGATCGATGTGTCTTTTATTTCTTTGCGCATCGTGCTTCCTGCGGTCAAGGCACTTCTGAGTGCGGACGGGCAGATCATCTGCCTGATCAAGCCGCAGTTTGAAGCAGGAAAGGAAAATGTTGGTAAGAAGGGCGTTGTCCGCGACCCGGCGGTACATCAGGCGGTCTTGAACAGTTTTTTGCAGCTTGCAGACGAGCTGCAGATGACCGTCTGTAATCTGACGTTCTCGCCGGTCAAAGGCCCGGAGGGCAACATTGAATTCCTCGGTCATCTGTCCATGCTGCCGGAGGGCGCGGTGATTCCGGACACTGCGGCGCTGGTCACAGCAGCCCATGAGAAGCTGAACGTATGAAAAAAGTAGTCATGACCCCGAATCCCTATCGGGACCGCAATTTCAAATACGCCAATCTGGCGGAAAAGATCCTGCATGAGGCGGGCATTGAAACCCGGATCTGCCTTGCCTTTGACGTGGACAAGAACTTTGAGCTTCCGGAGGATGTCATCCTGCACGATCTGACGCAGGAGCTGCGCGACGCGGATCTTCTGATCTGCTTCGGCGGTGACGGCACGATCCTCCATGCGTCCAAGGCGGCTACCCGCGCGGGCGTGCCCATCCTCGGCGTCAATATCGGCACGATGGGTTTTATGGCGGAACTGGAAAACACCCAGATGAAGGAGCTTGCCCGCCTTGCCACGGACGACTATACCGTCGAAGAGCGCATGATGCTGCACGTTCGTGTGGAGCACGAGGGGCAGGTCATCCTGCGAGAGGACGCGCTCAACGACGCTGTGATCACCAAGGGCGCCGTGGCGCGGATCATCCAGCTTGGCGTTTCCTGCGACGGCGTGGAGATGATGAGCTTCGGCGGCGACGGTGTGATCGTCAGCACGCCGACCGGCTCCACGGCCTATTCCATGTCTGCAGGCGGCCCTATCGTGGAGCCGACCGCGCACAATATCATTATCACGCCGATTTGTGCGCATGATATGCGCTCCAAGACGGTCGTGACTGCCGCCGACCGCGTGATCCGTGTGGACATCGGCCGCATCGGCAGGAAAAACGCATTCCTTTCCGTGGATGGAGGCCGCGCGCTGCGGCTGAACACGGACGACCGCATCACGATCACAAGATCAAAATATGTGACAAAACTGATCCATTTATCCGACCGCAGCTTTTTCGAGATCATTAAAAATAAATTTAAGTGAGGATACCGCAATGAAGGCTGAACGGCAAAGAAGAATTATTGAGCTGATCACAGAAAAGAATATTGAAACACAGGAACAGCTTCTCGCGGAACTGCATAGAAGCGGTTTTAAGAGTACACAGGCGACGATCTCACGCGACATTAAGGAGCTTCAGATCGTCAAGTCCCTAGACGGTATGGGCGGCTATCGCTATGGTATGCCGCATAAGAACGAGCACGACCGTTTCGGCGCGCGTTTCCGCGTGATTTTCAAGGAGTGCGTCAACAGTCTGGACTATGCGCAGAACCTGATCGTTGTCAAGACCATGCCCGGTCTTGGCGCGGCCGCCGGTGCGAATATCGATGCGCTGAAGATGCCTACTGTGGTTGGCACACTGTCCGGTGACGATACAACGCTTGTCATTATGCGAGATAACGAATCGGCGGCGGAATTCTGCGCCGAGATTCGTAAAATGCTGGAATAAAAGAGGGAAAGAGCCATGCTCCGTCTGCTGCATATCGAGAATATTGCCGTGATCGAGCGGGCGGATATCCTGTTTGAGCGCGGCTTCAACGTCATGACCGGCGAAACCGGCGCCGGTAAATCCATCGTCATCGACGCGATCTCCGCTATTTTAGGCGAGCGCGCCTATCGCGATATGATCCGGACCGGCACGCAGAAGGCGGCAGTCCGTGCAATTTTCGAGGACGTGCCGGAATCGGCGTGGTTTGCGGCCAACGATGTGCCCTACGCCGCTGAAACGACCATCCAACGCGAGATCTATCTCGATGGCAAGAACGTCTGCAAGGTCAACGGTGTTCCGGTCACGGTCACGGTACTCAAGCAGCTTGGAATCCAGCTGATCAACATCCATGGGCAGCACGATTCTGCGTCACTGTTTGACGAGAACTATCACTTGAGTTTTCTGGACAGCTTTGCCTGCGATGAATCGTTACTGGACGATTACCGGCAAAAGTACCAGAGTGTGCTTTCCTTGCGCCGCGAGATCGAGCGGCTGAGTATGGACGAGAGCGAGAAGCTCCGCCGAATGGAAACGCTCAAATACCAGATCGAGGAGATCTCCCGCGCAGATCTGAAGCCGGGGGAGGACGACACGCTGGAGGCTCGCCGCAAGCTGCTGCAGAATTCCGAAAAGCTCTCCGAGGGCTTGCAGGATGCAGCGGCCTGCATCGACGGCGGGGAGGACTCCGAGGGCGCAGCAGCGCTGCTTTCCGAGGCGGAACACGCGCTTGCGCGTATTGCCCGCTATGATGAGAGGCTGTCGCAGCTGCACGACACGGCTTCCGACCTGATGTATCAGGTGCAGGACGTCGCGGAGCAGCTTCGTGACCGCCTGTATCAGCTCTCCTATTCCGCCGACGAGTTGGAGCAGATCGAGGACAGACTCGACACCATCCACCGCCTGCGCCGCAAATACGGGGCGACCTGCGAGGATATTCTGGCGTTTCTGGTATCTGCGCAGAAGGAGCTTGACGAGATCGAGTTTGCCGGCGACCGGGTGGAGCAGCTCAAAGGGAAGCTCCAAAAGGCGGAAAAAGCAGCGTGGGATGCGGCCCTCCGGCTTCGCGAGGCGCGCAAGGAGGCCGCCGCCGGCCTGACGGCGCGGATCCTCGAAGAGCTTTCTCAGCTTGATATGAAGAAAGTGCAGTTTTCCTGCGAATTCACCGAAACGGAGCTTTCACCGGTCGGTGCAGATGCAGTGGCATTTTATATGTCCGCCAACCTTGGTGAAGCGCTCAAACCCCTGAACAAGGTCGCTTCCGGCGGCGAGCTGGCGCGCATCATGCTGGCGCTCAAGAATGTGCTGGCAGAGAAAGACCATGTGCCGACGCTGATTTTTGACGAGGTGGACACCGGTGTTTCCGGCCGAGCGGCGCAGCGCGTTGCGGAGAAGCTGCATCAGGTGTCGCTGAGCAAGCAGGTCCTGTGCGTGACCCATCTGCCGCAGATCGCGGCGCTTGCCGATACCCACTTGCTCATCGCCAAGGGGGAGCGCGACGGGCGGACCTTTACGACTGTGGAGCCGCTTGATCTGGAGGGCAGAAAGGCAGAGCTGGCGCGCATCATCGGCGGCGCGAACATCACTGAAACGACGCTGAAAAGCGCAGAGGAAATGCTGCAAAGAGAATAGCACGGTAACAGCCAAGGAAACTTGCCTGTTACTTTGCTTTCTGCAATATTTCTTGACAATATATGAAAAATCAAATATAATATTACTGGTTTTAAATTCAGTAAAAAGGGGGATAACGATGTTTGGTAACAAAACAAAGAAGGTAGTTTTTTCAAAGGAATACACCATTGAGAGCCTGTTTGAAGCAATCAAGGACAAGCCGTTTACGGTCGGCCAGCCGATGCTCGTCAAGCACGCCTTTATGTACGTGATCGTATTTCCGGAGCTGGATCGTCAGAATCAGGTCTGGATCATGCCGCGTGGCAAGCTGACAAAGAAGTTCACTGTCCAGAAGCAGGAGATGGCAGGGTTCGGCAATCAGATGGCTAACGCCGCGATCGACAGTGCAACGCATGGCGTGTTCGGGATGGGCCGCATGGTCGGCAGCAATAGCAAGCGCTGTCAGGAGCTTGTCGAGATCACAGCGGAAGAGCTTCAGAAGCTCGGGTTGTAACAAGTAAGTGGGAAGCCTTTGGCTTCCCACTTCAGACCGTCGAAAAACCTATCCAGCCGAAAGTTTCGGAGGGAAGAATAGTGTGAAAGGGAACCGT